>JABEVK010000059.1 GCA_013044245.1 Spirochaetales bacterium
CCAAGGAACCCTGTGGAAGTCCATGACCAAAACCGCGGTGAGCCCCGAACGTTCCCCCTTAGCCTCAGGTGATAGTGTGATGGTTCACTGGACGGCCGAGTTCCCCACAGAAATCTACCCTATGACAGACGCTCTCCCGGTGGTAAGTTTTCAAATTCAAGGTGAGGCCCCCTGATGAAGGAATTCTCTTGGCAGACCTGGCAGGCCAAAGAAAACGCCGTGCTCGTATTTTTAAAAATTGAAGACCGCATTCTGTTGATTCACAAGAAACGTGGCTTGGGAAAGGGAAAAATTAACGCTCCCGGCGGTCGCTTAGAAGCGGGAGAAACTTTTGAACAAGCAGGCATTCGTGAAACCTGGGAAGAAACCAAGTTGTGGGTTAGCCAGCTTGAAGAGGTTGCTACTCTTTCGTTTGCCTTCACCGACGGGTATGGACTTTTCGTCAAAGCCTTTTTTGCCTACGCCTACGAGGGTACTCCCCAAGAAACCGACGAAGCCCTTCCGTTTTGGCATCCTTGGGCTCAGATGCCCTGGGCGGAAATGTGGGCAGACGATCCGCACTGGCTAAAACCTGTGTTGGATGGCCACTATGCGACAGGGAAATTCTTATTTGAAAACGACACAATGCTCACTAAAGAGCTAGAAATTTCCTCCCGCCCCAAGTTTTCTGCACAAACTCCGATTGACAACAGAAAATAGTGGACTATAATAGACAATAGGAGGCTATAAGTATGAGTGACTCGCCTGATAGTGAGATCATGACCATGACGGAGGTGGCCTCGTACTTGAAGATCGCCGAAAAAACGGTTTCGCGCATGATTGCCCGCGGTGAAATTCCTTGTACGAAAGTGGCTAGCCAGTGGCGATTCATGAAAAGCATGATCGATGATTGGTTGATATCCCGGATGAATGTTGTTCCTCAGAACGACTTGGCCAAAATCTTAGAGAATCCAGAAGGCCTGATTCCCTTTACCCGGTTGACCAACGAAGATCTGATTATTACTGACGTCAACTCGGGAACAAAAAAGGATATTCTGACCCAAATGATTCAACCCTTGGTCACCCAAGAAATCATTGAAGATCCTGAAGAGTTTTTGCGAAAACTCTTAGCTCGTGAAAAGATGGTAACTACCGGTATTGGTCGTGGTGTCGCCATTCCCCACCTGCGCCACCCCAAAGAAAACCCCGGCGGCGGCCCTCGTATGGTTATTGGGATCTGTCGTCAAGGCACGGATTACGAATCCATGGACGGCAAAATGACTCATCTATTTTTTCTATTGGTATCCGATAGTGAAGTCGTCCACCTGCGGGTTCTTGCTAAACTGAATCAAATCTTGCGTGAAGGCGATTACGTGGCCCGTCTGATCGCCGCCCCTTCGAAAGAAGAGGTTTTAAAAATTCTTATTGAAGGCGAAAAACTTTTTAATAAGGCCTAAGCGGCTTTTGCTAGGTTTTCTGAAAGCATTTTGCTAAGTAAAAGTGAGCCTCACTACTACATAGTAGTGAGGCTCTTTCTTTTGTAGTAAACGGAACAGTTGCTAGGTAGCTTAGCGGGTAATTCCGATATTGAGCTCGACGCCTTGACGGTTAAAGCTGATTTTGACCTGGCGCGAAGCATTTAAGGCACGGTAGAATTCTTTCAGGGTAGTAACAGGCGTACCATTGATCTTATTGATCACATCACCAGGTTTAATCCCCGCAATATCCGCAGTGGAACGATCTTGAACCTGCGCAACAATGAGGCCTTGAACATCTTTACCCAGACCTTGTTGACTGCGAATATCAGCAGTTAACGGAGCCACAGCCAGGCCGGGCCAGAGTTTTAACGACCTAACCTCTTTTTCATTCCGCTTTTCAATAATCACCGTTTTTGTGATTTCTTGACCTTCGCGGATCAAAGTAAAGGTTGCTGGTTTATCAATGGGAAGATCTCCGACGGTCTGAACCAAATCGGGAGTGTCCTTAATATCGCGGCCATTGATCTTGATCACAAAATCACCAGGTTCTATGCCTGCCTTGTCAGCGGGCGTATTTAAGAAAATGTCGGGAATGAATGAACCTGTTACCTTAGAAGGAACTCCTAATTGACTGGCGAATTCGGGAGAGAGGTCACTTACTGATGCCCCTAGCCACCCATACTGAACGGCACCATCCTTGATAAAATCTTGAATGGGGCGTTTAGCGCTATTGATGGGAATGGCAAAACCTAACCCAACACTGGCACCGTTGGGTGAGGCAATCCAGGTGTTGATACCAATAACTTCGCCGCGAAGGTTGACTAAGGCACCCCCAGAGTTTCCTCGGTTAATCGAGGCATCAGTTTGAATGTAGCTGTCGATGTTAATTGAGTCATTCGGACCGCCACGTCGACCTAAGGCACTCACTATACCACTTGTGACTGTAAAATCGAGACCAAGAGGGTTACCGATGGCTAACACCCAATCACCGACTTCTAGCTCATCAGAATTCCCTAACTTGGCCAGAACAAAAGGCTGATCACCGGGTTTTGCTTGAAAGGAAACCAAGGCAAGATCTCGCCTGGGGTCGGTACCGACGATTTTAGCTTGATAAGTGCGCTTATCGTAGAGGGTAACAGTGACCTTATTGGCATTTTCGACAACGTGATTATTCGTCAGCACATATACCGTATTCCCATTCTGCTGAACCAAAATTCCGCTCCCTAAACCTTCGGTTTTAGGCAAAACCTGAGGGCCTTTATTGGCCTTCGGTTGGGGGCCAAAGAAATAGTCAAAGGGCGGCGTTTCGGGCATTTCAGGGGCTTGCTCATCGGTTGAGACGGTCAAGACCTCAACAATAGACGGCAAAACGTTTTTCGCAATTTGACGAAAGGTGTTTTGCATATCATAGACGCTGGAGGGAACAACAATCGGCTTTTCTTCGGCATAGACTTGCGATTTTGGCGACCAAGTCCCATTTAATCCCAGAACGACTACCCCGATTCCGAAACCGGCGACCATGGCTATGATGATGCTGTTAAAAATCAAAACCCGTTTTGAACTTAAAAAATTCTTCAGGGACATGCTCGTTCTCCTTGTGTTCTTTTATCTATAAAGGTTGTTCAATAGCGTTTCGTTACATTTCAGCGGTAAGAATCTCGACATCATCTTCGGTAATTGCCACCGTATATTCAAAATGCGCCGATTTTTTTCCATCGGTGGTTACAACCGTCCAACCGTCGCTCAGCACTCTGACACTGGCTTTTCCCAAGTTAATCATGGGTTCGATAGCTAACACCATTCCCGGCACCAACCGGGGCGAGGCTCCCACGCCGAGGGCATTGGGCACCTGAGGGTCTTCGTGCTGACTAAAACCAACACCATGACCACAGTACTGATCGACAATGCCGAACCGGTGCGGCTTAACCAACTGGGTGACCGTTGTTGCCACATCACGAATCCGCCCCCCCGGTTTCATAGCGGCGACAGCTGCTTCAAGGCTCTGCTTCGTGACCGACACAAGAGTCTCTTCTTCTTTCGTGATATTCCCCACCGCATAGGTAATCGCCATATCCGAAAAATACCCTCCTAAATCGATTCCACAATCAAGGCTTACCAGATCACCGTCTTGAATTTTGCGGTTGGCCTTGGGAATTCCATGAATTACCTCTTGATTCAGTGAGGTACACAAAGTACCAGGAAAGCCCTGATAGCCCTTAAAAGCCGGTTTTCCACCATGGCTCCGAATAAAATCTTCAGCCCATTTGTCTAGGTCAAGAGTTGATACACCAACCTGCACCATGGGGGCAATTTCCCGAAACATTCGTGCTAAGAGCTGGCAGGATTCCCGGATCCGTTGAATTTGTTCTTTTGTTTTCAGTTGAATCATGGTTTTAGTCCTTTCTTTGCCGTAGTTATGCGGTACAAATACCCCGCCTCCCAATTCTGCGGGCTTAATACTACCGCCGTTTGCAGATCCTGAACAGCGGTTCCGTAAACGGCACGTGCGAGATCGGTATCGAGAGAAGGCAGCAATGCCAGAGAGGCTTCGGCCCGATGGTAAAGAATATCGGCTGTAAACGCCGAATCGCCTAGGTCAGCACTTTGATTTAAGGCCGATGAAAAACTTTCTCCGGCTTTTCTCAGCCACGTATCCTTTTGACCAGGATTGACTTTTTGAGCAGCCAAGAGAGAAATCAAGCCCCTGTTATAGTAATAGTAGCCATCTCGTTCTGACCGAGAAATTTTGGCGAGATTTTCCCACGCTTCGGCAAAACGGTTTTCGTGAGAATCAATCAGGGCACAATCATAGCGATACCACCAATCGGGTTCGTCAGGGCTATGAACCTTCCATTCGTCACCTACCCGGCGTGCGTCATGCCACCGCCCTTGTTTCATGAGTTCCCAAGCCAACCGCTCCGCTAGGGGTGCAAAGCTAGGAAATTCATGAAAAAGACTCCATAGGCGTGGAAGTGAAAAGGTCGCTGGCCAAAGCGACATTCGCAATAACTCCACCTGGGTGGAGAAAAGGCTATCCCCTTCGTTTTTCGCCTCTTCGAGCACACGGTCCATCTCTTGAGCGACCTGTTGGGTCTTTCCTTGGGCAAAAGCCACCTGCCAAGCAAGTAATTTTTCTATAGGGGCTTGCGAGTTCCAACGTTGTTGTTGTTGGGCTTCGGCAATCCATTGCTCTGCACCCGGGAGATCATGATTTCTAAGGGCCAACCCAACGAGGTTGACGTAGACCGCTTCTGGCAAGTTTTTCGCATGAACCGCCAATGTGTCATAGATTTTCTGAGCCTTCTGATCTTGGTGGAGGTGCAACAGAATTTCGGCCCTTAACAACAAGGAAAGGCGATCTGACAAGGGCGTGTTTTTACGATCTTCTGTTAATGCCTGATCCCAATGATGTTGGTCTGCTGTCACCAAAACACTGAGGCTTTTCAAAAGGGGGGATTGAGGAATTTGGTCGCTTAAAGAACGTAAAGCCGCCACAGCAACATCTAAACGCACTTGCGACAAGGCTGCTAAAACGAGGTCGGTATTCCACGAAACTTCACCTAAGGGCATCAAACTTTGCAAAACATTCAAGGGTGCCGTAAGGGGATTTTCAAGAACTCCGGCAAGATAATCTTCTACCCTAATTGAGGCAGGTTGTTCTGGGTAATGCTGGGCTTCTACCGAAGCTTGTAACCAAAGATCATTCCACGCACTGCCCTTGAGTTCGCTGGCTTTTTCTAGAGCTTGGGAACCCTTTCCTTGTTGCAAATCTTCCCAAACCAGAATTGCTCTAAAGTTCAAATTTCCCGGGAACTGTTTAAAAGCGCCTTGAGTCAATTTTTGAGCAAATGCCCAGTCTCCAGATTTTTCTGCAATGGTGAGAGCCCGCTTCAAAAGGCTCAGCCAGCCCATACTGGACAGATTTTCCCGAGGGATGCGCAACAAATCCGCTTTTGCTTGAGCAAAACGGCCCGTGACGAGGTCTTGGTCGACCCGAGGAAGGTCATGATAAATTTGCGGAGGGGACGACGGAAAAAAGACTGACCAGAAGAGGATACCTCCTCCGGCCAGAGCTCCTAGAACCAAAAGGAGGAAGACGAGACGTCCCCACTTCATCACTCACAAGCCTTTTTCCCGCCGCAAGCCGTCGAGCACGCCGTTTACAAACCGGTAGGATTCATCCGAGGCAAAACTCTTTGCTAGATTGATTGCTTCATCAATCACAACTTTAACCGGAATATCTTTCATAAACAGCATCTGAAAGACGCTGAGCCTTAAAATAGCCAGGTCTACTTTTCCTATCCGATTAAAATCCCACCGTTTCAGTTGATTTTGAATCGAAGCATCAATGGTGTCCCAATTTTCTAGCGTCCCTTGGATCAAACCACGAGCAAAGGCCAACACATCGGGTTCAAGAGCGGCAAATTCCTCCGGTTCCATCCAGGAAAAGGACAAAGCCTCTTCAGCCTTTTGAGGGTTGAAATCCTGACCGAAGAGGTTTTGAAACGCAAGTATACGCGATTGACGTCGTGAACCCATAACTCACATATTCTGCGGATAAGTCTTTACATCCGCTTCTTTTCTTAAGCGCTCGCCCACCTTTTCAATAAAGGCATCTTGCGCTTTGATTGCTTTTTCCCGAAAGAGGTTCTGCTTGATATAGTCATGAACCGTTACGGTTTGTCCGGGGAAAATAGGATCAGTCAAGTTTAAAAAGTGTTTTTGAATATGATCCGTAATTTTTACAATAGCTAAACCATGACTGGTGTTGAGAAGTTTAACATCACCAATGTGTAAAGTGAAAAGTTGTCGTAAAAAATCTTTTCCGTAAATCTCAACATAAGGCCGTAAATTAGGAGAATCTAGATCTTTGGGAACAAAGCCCAAATCGCCGTTAAGACGAGCTGTTCGAGCATCCTGCGAGTACAACCGGACAGCCTCTTCAAACGTCATTTTCCCGGCTTGAAGTTTATTTAACACATCCTGGGCTTTTTGAGTAATTTCCTCGAGGGTCCCCTGGGGGTGAACGGTAGTATCAAAGTAAATGTAAGAGACACGAACCATGTCCGGCAAAACAAATTTATCAGCGTGATTGTTGTAAAAGTCCGTAATTTCAGACTCGCTGACATCAAGATTTTTTCCTATATCTTGAACACCAGGCTGAGTCGCTAGAAACTTTTGTGCTGTTAGTTGCTTTTTAATTTCGACTAAAATGGCAGACCAAGACATATGGTAGCGCAGTTCCATTTCTTTTCGAATTTGTTCATCAGAGGCTTGGGGATTGCTTTGACGAAGCTGACGCATGACATCATCATCTGTTGCCGTAATTCCTGCCTGAACCGCCGCTTGACGAAACAATTCGTCTTGGATCATCGAATCTAAAACAGATTTTTGTTCTGCTGGTGTTAACGCATGCCCAAGATTCGAAGCCACAATCTGCTCTCGTTCTCGAAAAGCTTGTTGAGTAATCACATAGGTCGAATTGAGCTTAACAATCGCTACAGGGCCACCTAGAGCCTGTGCTTGAACCCCCCAAGAGGCCGCTGTTAAGAGGAAGATAACGAGTAATTTCTTCATAAAATCCTTTCTTTGCCTTTGAAAATCTTAAGCCTAGACTAAAATTTCCTGATGACACTATCAGGGGGCCTTCCCCCCTGTCAAGAAAAAACCCTGGTCTGAACATCAGCCCAGGGTCGTTAAGTAAACAATAAACAAAGGATCTTGTTACTTCGAAGGAACAGGTTTTACGGGAACTGTACTAGTGGCAGGAGCAGTCGTACTAGTCACCGGGGCAGTCGTTGAAGCCTGTGCTGGTTGAAGCATGGGCGCCGGAGCTTTAGCTTCCCACCATTCCGATTGGGATTGACTTTGCAAACGAGCTGCAGCCGCCACGTCCCCGGTCATCGACGTCTTGAACATAAACGCCAAGACAAAAGCGAGAATCATAAATAAAGTACCCAAGATTGATGTTGTCTTAGTTAAGACGTTTCCCGCGCGGGAACCAAACGTCGTCGAACTGCCTCCGCCAAACATTCCTGTGAGGCCGTCCCCTTGGTCGTCTTGAATGAGAACCATCAAGATGAGTAAGACAGCAATTACAACAAAAAGCGCCAAGAGAATGCCTTCCAGAATCCCCATGAGTAAACTCCCGATAATTATTGATCAAATAGACAGATTGGAAGGAAAGTATCCGCTTTGAGCGATGCTCCCCCCACCAAAGCCCCGTCAATATCCGGCATCGCCATCAAATCCTTGACATTCTCGGGTTTGACGGAACCGCCGTATTGGATGATCATAGCATCTGCGGCGGCCTTTGAATAGAGTTCTTTGACGGTTTGGCGAATGACCTGATGAATCTCGTTGGCGTCTTGGGGAGTGGCAGTCTTTCCAGTGCCAATCGCCCAAACAGGTTCATAGGCTATGGTGATTTTTTTTAGGTCTGCTTCAGAAATGCCAGCAAAGGCTTCTTTGGTTTGACGGATCACAACTTCCGCGGCCTTTCCCGCTTCCCGCTCCGCCAAAGTTTCTCCGTTGCAGTAAATGACCTCTAGACCATGTTTAAGAACAAGCTTAATTTTTTCATTCACCAGCTTGTCGGTTTCTCCATGAAACTGACGACGTTCTGAATGTCCCAGTATGACGACATCAACCCCCAGCTCCTTAAGCATCGGTACCGAAATTTCTCCAGTCCGTGCTCCGGTCTCTAAGTTGGAACAATCTTGAGCCCCAACTAAAAGGCTTGTGCCTTTTGTCAGCTCTTTGACTGCCGACAACGCCGTGTAGGGAGGCGCAACTAAAAACCGATTTTTGGAACTTTTCAGCGCGGGAGTCAACGCCGAAACGAGGGCTTTTGCTTGATCTAAGGTCCCCCACAGCTTCCAGTTCCCGGCAATAAATTTTTGACGCATAAATTCTTCCTTTGTATTTACCGGCACACTTCGATGCCGGGGAGTTTCTTGCCTTCTAACAATTCCAAGGAAGCCCCGCCCCCGGTAGAGACGTGGCTCATCTTGTCTGCCAGACCAAATTTGTTGACTGCCGCCACAGAGTCACCACCACCAACCACGGTTGTGGCCCCTTTGCCCGTTGCTTCAGCCACGAGCTTAGCGACTTCGCCTGTCCCTTTGGCAAAGGCGTCAAACTCAAAAACCCCAACGGGACCGTTCCAGACCACGGTCTTTGCTTTTGCCAAAACCGCTTTATAGGCTTCGATAGTCTTGGGACCCACATCCATTCCCATCAGGTTATCAGGAATATCGACACCGTTGATAGCAACGGCGGGAGCAGCGGAGTCAAATTTTTCAGAGCCCACATGGTCGAGAGGAAGAACAATTTCGGTGCCCGATTTTTTGGCGGCCTCTAAAACTTTCTTAGCGGTATCCAGCTGATCATCCTCGACAAGAGATTTGCCAATCTTGTGGCCTTGGGCCTTCAAAAAAGTATAGGCCATCCCACCGCCAATGATCAAAGCAGCAGCGTTCTTCAAAAGGCTTTCTAAAACAGCGATTTTTGAACTGACCTTGGCACCACCAATGATGGCAACCAGGGGTTTACCAGGGTTAACGACAATGGGTTCCAGATAGGCCACTTCTTTTTCCATAAGGAATCCGCCGACACTTGTTTTCAGAAATTTAGCAATTGAGGCAGTAGAAGCGTGATCCCGGTGGGCCGTTCCAAAGGCATCATTAACAGAAATTTCCCCGTAGCTCGCCAGTTCCTTGGCCAGTTTATCCCGTTCTGCGGGGTCTTCACTGGTTTCTTCTTTATGAAAACGGGTATTTTCGAGCATCAGTACCGTGCCGTCCGGCTGTGATTCGATCAGAGCTTTTTTGCCGAAGCAGGAGTCCTCACCGGCAAACACCACCGGTTTTCCCAGCTTGCCCGCTAAGTATTCTGCAACAGGCTTCATGCGATGTTTTCCGGCAATGTACTTCGCCTCATCAAATTCTTTTCCGTCTTTTTCGGCTTTTTCTTTGGCTTTTTTTGCGTCTTTTTTGGGATCTCCCAGGTGACTCATGAGGACAACACTCTTGACGCCCTGCTCCAACAGATAACGGATCGAAGGCAGAGCTGCCACAATGCGGGTATCGTCCTGCACCTTACCGTCTTTCATGGGGACGTTAAAATCTACGCGCATAATGATGCGCTTGCCCCTTACGGAAACATCTTTAATTGTCTTAATCATTTTGTCCTCCTCTTGGTAAAAAGGCCCCCTTGCGGAGGCCTTTTTTAGAACAATGTACTCAAAATCTTACTTACTACTCTTGATCATGTGTTCGAGCAGGTTCACGACACGATTCGAGTAACCCCACTCGTTATCGTACCAAGAAACAAGCTTGAAGAAACGCTTTTCACCAGGAAGGTTATTTTGCAAAGTAGCCAAGCTATCGTAGATCGACGAGCGGTTGTCATGCACAAAGTCGGTCGATACCAGCTCTTCGTTAGCAAAACCCAAAATCCCCTGGAGGTACGTCTCTGACGCCTTTTTCAACAGGCCATTAATTTCTTCAATGGAAGTATCGCGAGTAGAGCGGAAGGTTAAGTCGACGACTGAAACATCGGCGGTAGGTACGCGGAACGACATACCGGTAAGTTTTCCCTTGGTGGCCGGAAGGACTTCACCAACAGCCTTAGCGGCGCCCGTTGTGGAGGGAATAATATTGATCGCCGCGGCGCGGCCACCCCGCCAGTCCTTCTTCGAAGGACCGTCAACGGTCTTTTGAGTTGCCGTATACGAGTGAATGGTGGTCATCAGACCAGTTTCGATGCCGATTCCTTCCTTGAGCAGGACGTGCACGAGGGGAGCTAAGCAGTTTGTGGTGCAAGAAGCATTCGAAACAATATGGTGTTCCGAGGCCTTGTACTCGTCTTGGTTGACGCCCATGACAAAGGTCTTGATGGGAACATCTTTCCCCTTGGCCGGGGCAGAAATAATGACCTTCTTGGCGCCGGCATCCAGGTGACCCTTGGATTTGTCGTCAACAAAAAGACCAGTGGATTCGATCACGTATTCGACACCCAGTTTACCCCAAGGAAGATCCTTAAGCTCTTTTACAGCGCCAACACAAGTAATCTTGTGACCATCAACCACCAAAATATCGTTTTCTTTCAACGAGGCATCGCTCTTTTCGGTCGAGATTTTGGCGTTCATCTTACCGTGGACGGAGTCGTACTTCAGCTGATAAGCGAAGTAATCCGCGTCCGTGGAAACGTCAACCACGGCCACAACATCAATTGTCTTGCCCAAAAGCCCTTTATCGACTAGAGCCTGGAACACCAGACGGCCAATACGGCCAAAGCCGTTGATTGCCACTTTTGTTGCCATATCATCCTCCATGAATAGTGCTAAAATTTAACGATTCATTCTAGAGAAAAAATGCGGAGTATGTCAACCGCGGAGCCCCAAGAGTGACCTTTGGAGTCGCGCAGAGACCGGTAAGGGCGGCGGAAGAGCCGAAGGCTGAGCCGGAGGGACAAGGATCACCTCATCACCGGGAGCGATGGTATCAAAAAATCCGGCTTTCGAGAGTTTTCCTTCCGAGACCCAATCCGACGCCGAGCTAACCGTCCAGGTCCCTAACTTATCTTCGCCATTCACGGCAAGCCAAGAGGCGTCACCGGTAAGCTCTCCCGCCCCATTGCGAAGAACTTCATAGGTTTGACCGGGAGCTAAGCCGTCCCTGGTTCCCAAATTGACCAGCGCCTGGTCATCGTTTCGCTGAAGAATACTTCCGCGCAAGGGAAAATTTGCCAAAATTTGTTGTGCTAAATCGTATAAGCCCTTGGTATCAGGCTCCAAGCCTTTTTTATAAACGGGAAACTCTTGAACCGTACGCCCTGTTCTGGTAAGGCACAGTCTCGCCACAGCTGAAAAATCTCTTTGCCCCTCTCGGACAGTCAGCAGGATAAAAAATTCTTGCCCTGCTTGGCGTGAACGAGCGAAAGCCTCGTTAAATCCCGAAACGGCATGGGCTCGCCGTTCATTCTGAGAAGGTTCAAGGTCAATCATCCGTGATACAGTCAGCTCATCGGCAAAATCCTCAGCCAAAAAGGTATCCCCTTGGTACGAGGCAGTTCGTGATGCCGAGGGGACGTAGAAGAGTCCCAGCCTGAAAGGACGATAAAAGTTCGAGGTCCCCGTGCTATCCAAGGCATCGAGATCTTTTAGAGTCAGACCCCATTGTGCCGGCAAGCTTTGTTCATAAAGACTTTTTTGAATTTCTAACTGATCCAAAAACGAGATTTTTTTGTAATTGGGATGGAGATGGGCAACCGTTTCTAATTCTTGAAGGGCACTAGTCGCAAAACCCTCTTGTTGAAAAAGTAAGGCTCGTCCTTCTCGAGCAGAAATATCTAACGGTGCGACTAACAACCCTCGGCGGTATTCGGCTAACGCTTGGGTGTCATAATTTTGTCGTTCGAGCTCATGCGCCTTTCGAAAATGATACTGCGCTTCCTCGGCTCGCAGGGGACTGTCGGGTGCGGTTTTTCGCCGCAAGAGGTCCTCGAGGGCGAAGCGGTAGGTTTCATTATCGGGAGCAAAACGCAAAGCCATCCTAAAGGCCGTCAGAGCCTCACTGACATGGTCTAAGGCCTCTTCAGCTAGGGCTCGGAGGTACCAGCCTTGGGGGTTTTTGGCGCCTTCGCCTTTAAGCACATGTTCATCTAAAGTTTGAATAGCGCGAGAGTCTCGTTTGTCTCCTAAAAATAACTGAGCTTGAAATTGCCAGAGCTCGGGGGAATGCGGATTCAACGCTAAAGCCTGGTCTAGCTCTCGCATCGCGCGAGCGGTGTCGCCGTTCTGATAGGCAAACTGGGCGGCAGCTTCATGAACCTGAGGCTGAGACGAATGGTAGTCGAGGGCGTCTTGAAAGGCTTTTTCGAAGGTCGGCTGATCATTTTGTTCCTCGGCAATGTACATCAGGGACAGTTCCGCCCGTAAATCCGAGGGGTCTTCCCGTCGCAGTTGGTTGAACAGTCTAGTAGCATAACCGAGACGTCCTTTCATGACCTCATACTCAGCAACCCCGAATCGGGCTCCTCTGTTTTGCGGATCTTGAGCTTGAACATCACGAAAAATCGCCAGAGCTTCGTCGAGTTTTCCTTGTCCCAGAAGAATTCGTCCTCGTAAGAGTCGTAACGGTACCGACAAACGGCCTAAATTGAGGGCTTGATCGACAAAACGGTAAGCTTCGTCGTAATCCCCTAGCGAAAAGTAGGCTTGAGCCATCCCTTGTAAGGCGTCTTGGTAGTGGGGGTTGATATTTAAGGCCCGTCGAAAAACGGCAATGGCTTGCCAGGAATCAGCCTGTTCGAACGCCCTTTGACCTTGATGAAAATCTTGGGTAGCGGTCTGGGCAAACCCCGAAACGACACACAGTAAGAAATAAACCGCCACCACCGGAGCTTTAGAGAGACGGAACATTTTCAGAATCCTTTAAAATCACCTTCACGGTTTTGATTTTGTACCCATCCATGCTCTGGATCACAAAATCCGCTTTTCCCCAGGAGACTTTTTCAAACCGCACCGGAATTTTTCCAAATAAATCGAAGACAAAGCCACCCAGGGTATCAAAGTTATCGTTGGGGAGAGTTAAGTTTAAGGTTTGATTCAATTCTTCGATACCTACTCGGGCATCGCACAGGTAAGTCCGTTCGCCAATTTCGAGGATAACCTCGGTATCATCATCAAATTCGTCCTGGATATCACCCACAATCTCTTCGATGATATCCTCTAAGCAGACTATGCCCGAAACGCCTCCATATTCATCCACCGCTACAGCAATATGGACATGCTTGCGCTGAAATTCCCGTAAAAGGCTGTTGAGCTTTTTTGTCTCGGGAATAAAATAGGCTTTTCGTACCAACGAGACGAGATCTAAGGTTTCAGGGATGATCCAAGCATTACGATCGAAATACCGTAAAAGATCTTTGACGTAGAGGATGCCCACGACATTATCGATCGTCTCGGTATAAACAGGAAACCGTGAATGGCCACTTTCTGTGATTTTATTCATCAGGTCTTTGAATGCAATCTTTGCTGACAAAAACACCACATCGATCCGGGGCACGATGACCTCTTTGACGGTTGTGTCGCCGAGTTCCACTACTCCCTGAATCATTTCTTTTTCTTCGTTATTGAGATTTTCTAAGGAGTGATTGTCTTGCTTCCCCAGAAAAAACCAAGGCTTGGAATTTTTGTTTTTCACAGAATGACAACCTCACGCAATCGTGGCAGGAGTTCCTCTTGAAGTTTTAACATCGGTTCATCAGGAGAATTGGTTTCATGATCCCAGCCTTGAAGGTGCAATAGGCCATGAAGAGTCACTCGCTTGAGTTCTTCCTCGGGAGTGACCTCAAAATCCTGAGCTTGCTCGAAGACTCGTTCGACACAGATGGCAAGGTCCCCTTTTAAAACCGGGGATTTCTGTTGAAGCACAAGGTCATCTCCAAAGGACAAGACATCGGTCGGTTCATCCTTGCCTCGAAAATCCCTGTTGAGCAAGCGCATCTCTGAAAGCGAAACAAAACGGATACCCAGCTCCCAACCCGAAACTTTCAAAAGTTCAAACAGGTTAGCAACAAAACTTTCGTAATAATCAAGCCAAGGGTAAGAAACTTCTGAAGTGATTACACAGTCATGCGGCAAATTAGTCATGGGCATCATACGCTTCGATGATCCGTTTAACCAGCGAACTTCGGACAACATCTTTTTTTTCGAAATTGGTGAAATGAACTTCATGTAATTCGGCTAATACTTTTTGAGCATGCACCAAACCTGACTCCTGGTGACGTGGCAAATCAACTTGCGAGGGATCCCCGGTGATAACCGCTTTTGATCCTTCTCCTAACCGTGTCAAAAACATTTTCATCTGCGTGGGGGTGGTATTTTGCGCTTCATCCAAAATGACAAAGCAGTTTTTTAAGCTCCGTCCCCGCATATAGGCTAAAGGCGCTATCTCAAGAATGAGGTTTTCTTCTAGGCGATTAATGATTTCTCCAGGCAGCAAATCTTCCATGGCATCATACAGAGGCCTTAAATAAGGACTGATTTTTTGAGATAAATCTCCGGGAAGGAACCCCAAGCTTTCACCGGCTTCAACAACCGGACGAGAAAGTATCAAGCGCCGTCTTCGTTTAGACAGGACCTCAGACAAAGCCACGGCCATGGCTAAATAGGTCTTTCCTGTTCCTGCAGGACCAATTCCAAACGAAAGCTCATGTTCACGGATTCCCTTAACATACTCCGCTTGACTTACCCCCCGGGGATAGACTTTTACCAAGCCCTGGGGGATGGTTACTACTTCGTCTTGAAACAGCTTCAGTGAAGAATCCCCTGTGGCTTGAAGCGCTTGATCCAGTCCATGGATCAGGTTCTCATCTAAAACCCGGCCTTTACTCACCTGATTTTGTAGTTCGTTAATAAAATTTCCAAAAAGTTGTCGAGCTTGGGGGTTGTCGCTTTGAAAATGAAGCTCATTTCCAAAAAAATACACCGGTGCACCCAGCACCGCTGACAAAGCCTTTAAGTTTTTGTCATCATAGGCGCAAATTTGGCTGAGAAAATCCCCTTCCTCGAGAACAACTTTAACCGTACTACGCAGAAGCAACTCCCGCCTTTAGTGTAGGGCAGGCCCTAAGGTGCGTCAAGATTTCAACTCCCGGTATAAGTATAGGGAACTCCTGGCGTCTGCGGGTTCTGAACTGACCACTGTCCCGTATTATTTTGCTGAACATTGGCTTTGACTTGCGGGAACGGGTACCATTGAATCAAAAAGGTCAATGTACTCACCCACTGATACTGGGTACTTCCCACCGGAATCTGGGGAGAAGCCTGATAGTTGAGCTGAATTTGCCAATCATCCATGTAATGGGTTACGTTTAGCGCGATAGAACTTGCCTTAAAGGCCCCCTGCTGTAAGGCGCTGGGATTCCACAGGGCAAGAGAATTGGCCACGTCGGTGAAAAAATTCCGTGTGGGCAAGCCGGCAACGCCAAAGCTCTGAACAATTCCCGGAAAGTACATATACATCAGGTTGTTGGTGAAGGTATGAGTCAAACTGACATCTAAGAAGCGCGAAATCGCCAAGTTAAAGGTATAACTGACCGAGAGAGGCATCTGGGTATATTGCTGAAGGTTGATCAGCCACGAGGCATTGAGACCTAAACTGGTGTAGGCCCGCCCCTTCCAGAAGTAGGGACTTTTCCAGGTGTTGTTCCAGGTAAAATCGAGTTCTGAGTCTAGAAAGTCCATCTGGGTGCCCTGGGTCCAGGACTTTGAAACGGTATTAAATGTGTAGGGGAAGGTTTGCTGTGCGGTAAATCTGGTTTGCAGGCCCCACAGATTAAGGGTACTTATAGCAGACTGTGGTTTTTCATCCACCAAGTCGTAGGTGTAATCTTGCGAAAAGCTGAGATTTGTAAACGGCTTCCAGGTCACATTAGCCACCCAGGGGTCAGGGTTCCAGCCGTTACCGATATTCCGATACGTTAAAGTCGAGGTTAACGATCCCCAATCTTGGTTCGCCGCAAAATTCCAACTCAAACTTTGGTTGGTGGGACGGGGATTAAGATCATTACTCCACGCCAGGTAGGAGTTAAAAACAGGGTTTGGGTACAGCAAAACCCAGTTTAACGAGGCCGTAACATTGTTAATAGGCACCGAATCAGGGGTGCCATCCCAGTATGAATCCTGATAGATGGCGGTATTCGAACTGGTATCCCACGAAGAAAAGGAATGTGACCACAATCTTGATTTTAAATTATACGTTACATGGGATTGCGCCAAAGCAGGGATACCCACCAAAGGATTCACCGTCGGAGAAAACGTCTGGTAAACCTGAATTTGAGTATTTGAGGCATCTGTCTGCTGATCTAAAAGGACTTGTTGCGGGGTAAGCCCGGACCCCAGCACCCAAGTTTTTTGACCTAACTGCGATAAATTCACGTCTTCGCTGAGCGACCAAGTTTTATCGAGGGACGATTGCTGATAATTCACATCGGCCGTTTGGTTTAAAAACCACTGCTGAGTCTGAACCGCCCAATTCATTTGGCCGGGTTGAACCCATTGCGTGGTATCGTAGCGAGTTTCGTTTCGCCACGTCGGCGAATACGTCCACGACAAACTCCCCGTTGACCCAGAAACCGTTTTATCGATCGTGAGGTCCGGTTGAAGAGTGGGAAGGATCAGAGCAGGAGCGGGAGAACTCTTCGGGGAATTGGAGTTGTCCGGGGATGAGGATATCTCAGTGGTATCCGGAGAAGCCGGTACACTAGCAGAAGCCCACGGCGAAATTAACGCCGATTTAACGGTAGTCGGAGCCGCTGTGGTTCCCGAAAAGTCTAAGAGCTTTCCCCCTGTGGATAGCGAGATACTGGGGAGTGTAAATAGAGACGGTGCGTACAAATAGGCGCTGGGCGACGTCGACGAAGATACGTAGGCTCCGTTGGTTTTCTGGTCCCACTCCGCATCGGCTTCTAACCGAGTCAAACTCAAGGTATTCCAAAACGTCCACGGAAGCGGCATGCTTTGGGGAGTTAAGGCTAACTGCCAGTTGATTGAGGATTGAATCGTGGGCAGGGTGTAGGTGTTCGTATTGGTATTGAGGCCTAAGAGAGTGGTAAGGCTGAAATTTTCACTCCTGTTTAAAAACGCCTGCCCATACAACGAGGGGTCAGTATAAAATTCAAACTTAAACGTGAACAGAGAATTGCTGCCGTCGACATGAGCTCCCCAGCGCAGGGGAAAACTCCAAGGACCGAAATACCCTTGGTCCCATTGAAACTGTGACCAAGGGCTCAGTGTCGGATCAAACGGAGAGGTTTGATAGGGATTTCCGGTTGCATCCAGGGTTCTGGTCACCCCTAAAGTCGTCCACCAGTTAAAAGTTTTGAGGCCGGCAAGACCCGGCATCTCGGCATAGACGCTGTTGAGATAGCCCAAATTGGTATACAAGTCGTTGGTTGTTTTTAAAATCCAATGGTCGGGCTGTGGCGGTGGTGTTCCCGGAACCATGAAGAGTCCTCGTTGGACACGTTTTACGTCACCACCCGACCCCGCAACTTGTAAAAAAGACATGGCCGAATCATCACGTTTTTTTTGTCCCAAGAAATACGTTGTGGTCTGCAGGTAGGTTCCCCGTGGGTCTGAGGGACCAGGAAAGCCAAGAACCGGGTTAAAGAAAAAGTCATCACCCGGTTGAAAGTAAAAGGGAAAATAAAACACTGGAATTCGCCCCAGCCAGAGGACGGCATTCTCAATCCCCCATTCTCCCGGGGCGAGAATCCAAATCTTACTCGCTTTTAACTCATAATTTGGAGGCCGGGCAGGACTTGAAGTAATGGTTCCATTGTCCATCACGACGATATCGTTGCCCGAGCGTTTTATGGTTTTTCCCTGATAGGTAAAAGTCAGGGTTACCCCTTGCTCGGTTTGTTGACGTGTAGAACTGCCCCCATAAAATATGCCCTGTGCATCACTGAGGCGAAAGGTAAGACTATCCCCATGAAACACATCTCGAGAATTACCGTTAATCAACGTATAAACGACATGACCCTTGGCGGTCATTTCGCCTAAAGCTTGATCATACCAAAGTTCCGAACAGACAATGTCGTGAGTGACATTTTTGGTGTTATCTTTAAAGATGAGATGAACTCCACCCGACAGGTGAAGTTCCCTTCCCCCATCGGTCCGATCGACCTGAATAAATCCAGCCGACCGGGCACTTTCAATCGTGAGGATCTTTTTATTTTGTTCCACTTTTGGCGCTGGGGTGATTTCGGTGAACCCTAAGCTTTGGCCCAGGCGGTTGCGTAAATCTTCGGCCGTTCCCGTGTCGTTTAGCCCTAGCTGTTCGGCCCAGGCTTTCAGGTCTTCATAACTGGCGGTTTTCCAGTCACGCTTTTGAGCTTCATCCATCCATGAGGGTGCCGGTAAGGTTTGAGAGTCTTTAACTTCACCTGCTCCTAGCCACGTGACAAAAACCAGAGTCCCCACGATGACGAACCAAAACCTCATGAAAGCAGTTCGCGCAGAAACCGTCCGGTATGCGATTCCGGACAACGCGCCACCTCCTCGGGAGTTCCACAAACCACCAGAGCGGCGCCCCTTCCGCCGCCCTCTGGCCCCAGATCAATGACATAATCTGATTGACGGATAACATCAAGATTGTGCTCGATAAGAATCATAGTGTTACCTGCGTCTACAAGCCGCTGGAGCACCTCGAGAAGTTGTTTGACATCGGCAAAATGTAATCCGGTTGTTGGTTCGTCAATAACATAGATAGTTTTTCCCGTGCTCCGTTTAGACAACTCAAGCGCAAGCTTTACCCGCTGGGCTTCTCCGCCTGAAAGAGTCAAAGCAGATTGTCCTAGCTTGATATACCCTAAACCGACCGACTGTAAGGTTCTTAACTTGTTGGCAACGGATGGGATGCCGGCAAAAAAATCAGTGGCCTCATCCACCGGCATGTCAAGGACTTCATGGATGTTCTTGCCTTTGTAGCGAATCTCAAGAGTTTCTTTGTTGAACCGTTTTCCGTGGCAAACGTCGCAGGTGACATACACGTCAGGTAAAAAATGCATTTCTATCTGCAACGAGCCATCGCCTTCGCAATTTTCACAACGGCCGCCTTTGACATTGAACGAGAATCGCCCAGGTTTGTAACCGCGGGCTTTGGCATCAGGTAATGAGGCGTAAAGGTCACGAATTGCGGTAAAGACACCAATATAGGTGGCAGGATTGGAGCGAGGGGTACGCCCAATGGGGCTCTGATCGATGGCAATGACCTTATCCAAGAACTCGGTACCCTGTATCTGATCATACTGACCTTCACTAAGGCGCATATCCTTCGATAAGCGATTCACTAACGCTGGGTAAAGGACATCAGAAAGCAATGTCGACTTACCTGAGCCAGAAACGCCAGTAATTACCGTCATAACTCCAAGGGGAAAATGTACCGTAAGATTTTTAAGATTATGTTCTTTGGCACCTGTCACCAAAAGTTCATTGCCATTCCCCTGGCGGCGTTGTGCACGATGAGGAATCGAAATCACACCAGTTAGGCACTGACCAGTAATACTTTGAGGGTTAGCAAGAATTTCTTCAAGGGTTCCTTGGGCGATAACTTGTCCCCCATGAACGCCGCTGCCGGGCCCCAGATCCACGATATAATCAGCCGTGCGTATGGTTTGTTCATCATGCTCGACAACCAAAAGGGTATTACCGATATCCCGAAGCTGTTGCAGGGTGGCAATTAAGCGCTCGTTGTCCCGCTGATGTAACCCGATTGTCGGCTCATCGAGGATGTACAGCACACCCACCAACTGACTGCCAATCTGGGTCGCTAACCGGATTCGCTGGGCTTCACCCCCCGATAAGGTCGACGCTTTTCGTTCGAGGGTAAGGTAATCGAGACCAACACTTGCTAAAAACCCGAGGCGAGCGCGAATCTCTTTCAGAATCTGATCGGCAATTTTCGTCTGAGTGTCCGTGAGTGATAGCGTTCGAAAAAACTCGAGAGCCTCACCCACTGTGAGGCTCGACAACGAGTAGATGTTTTGGTCCCCTACATAGACCGATAGGGACTCGGGCTTTAAGCGTTTTCCGCCGCACTCTGGGCACGGCCGTTGAGACATATATTTCTCTAACCAGTCTTTAATACCATCGCTTTGTGTTTCGCGGTAGCGGCGGCTCAAATCTTTAAGGATTCCCTTAAATTGCGAAGAATACTCAAATTTTCCTGTTCCTTCGCGGTTCTGGTAGACAACTTCGACCGGTTGGTCGGTCCCGTGCAACAGGGCATGCCGAATTCGCGGAGATAAATCTTTCAGTGGCGTGTCTAAACTAAACTGAAAATGCCTTGCTAGGGCCTCGAACCAGGAACGATGCCAACCTGATTCAGGGTTGTAGGGGGCTATCCCCCCTTCATTAAACGAGAGCCTAGCATCCGGAATGACCAAATCTGGATCAAACTCCATGGTCATCCCGAGGCCAGAACACACTGGGCAGGCCCCGTAGGGGTTATTAAACGAAAACAAACGCGGTTCCAAATCAGGAAAAGCGACGTCGGGATGGTCAGGGCAGGTCCCTTTCTCAGAGAAAAACAGCTCTTGATCGCCGGATTCTGCTAAGACAACCACTTTGGCCAGACCGTCCGACATACTTAACGACGCCTCTAACGATTCCGCCAAACGCCCCCGCGACTCGGGGGAAAGCACAACCCGATCAACGATAATATCGATATCGTGTTTCTTTTTTTTATCGAGCTCAATCACCTCGTCAAGAGAAATGAGTGTTCCATCAATGCGTGCCCGTTGGTACCCTAGCTGGCGGGCATCCTCAAAAACTTTTAGGTGTTCCCCTTTTTTTCCCCTCACCACCGGAGAAAGAACCATGAGGCGGCTCGATGAAGGAAGTTGAAAGATGTCTTCGAGAATCTGATCCACGGTTTTTTTCTCGACAGGTTTACCACAGTGCGGACACAAGGGCTTTCCGATGCGAGCAAAAAGAAGGCGGTAATAGTCGTGGATTTCTGTAACAGTCCCTACCGTGGAACGAGGATTGCGATGAGTAGTTTTCTGTTCGATAGAAATCGCTGGGGAAAGCCCTTCGATGTAGTCGACATCGGGTTTGTCCAAACGACCTAAAAATTGGCGTGCATAGGCTGAAAGCGACTCCACATACCGCCGCTGACCTTCGGCAAAAATGGTATCAAAGGCCAAAGAAGATTTTCCTGAGCCACTTTTTCCGGTAATCACAATCAACTTGTTGCGCGGTAACTCTAAGTCGATATTTTTCAAGTTATGCTCACGCGCGCCCTTGATAATCAGTTTATCCATGTTCGTTGTGCCTCATGTCGCAAGATAGCGTTCCACGGACTCTTGGGAAAGATCAAGTGAAGCCAACCAAGGACCTCCGCTTGGGCCTGCCGGGCCGTACGACGATTATCGGGCGGAGGCGTGAACAGACTGTCTCGTTTTTCGATTCCCCGTAAGGCAAAATCCAACGTCGCTAGGGTTTCATCTGTTTTACTTCTTTTCAGAAAATCCCAAATATCCTGCCAACGGCTCATCCAACCGGGGTTGGCAGAACCGGGCCCGCGATGAGACTGCAAGCTGGGGTCAATCCCCAGAAATACCGGTGAGTTTCGGTTTCGAAAAAAATCATTTAGACTGTGAAAAACATAATCGGGCTGTTGCGCCTGTACAGCGTCGATGACCGTACTAAAAATGGCGGTTAGTGCATACAGCGCATGAACTTCAGCCTGATCCCAAGCATGATTTTCTAAGTACAGCTTGGCTAACTCTTGGTGGGCCTTAAGACTAAAATCCACGGGGTGATGATAAAGGTACAAAACCCGGTTTAACCCTGTTAACTGCGAGGTAAAACTTTCCTTTCCGGTACTTTGATACACAAAACGGCCTGGTTTTGTGAAAAAGGCCGCATCGTAACCGCCTAGACCTGTACCGGCTTCCAGGGCTTCATAATCGGGGTCTTGGGATAAGATTTCCCGATAGGTATCCATGGCTAAGGATTTTTTCTCAAGACCGGGTGAAGGGAGTTGTTCTTCAACCTTGGCTAAGGTGTAAAGAATAGCCCACTTATCATCGGGGACAGATAAAAGGCCTGCTTCACTGAGCGAGTGGCGCAAAAGCTGGGCTTCAACCAACGGGTCGCCGTTGATTCCAGCAACTTCTGCCAGCTTCCATTCTGCTTCGGGGTAAATGCCTTTGCGCTCAATGGCTTTGCGAAAATCGTTGACGGCTTGTCCGTAATGTTTTTCTTGTACGGCCATTTCTCCTCGACCGAACTCGACCCAACTGGGAAGGACATGGGGTTCTGCATCGGGATAAGTAAAGGTTTCAGGAGGTAAGGGGGCAGAAAAAGGTTTTTGCACAGGATGACGAGAAGAACTCTCGTTCTGGGCAGATAGAGCGGACGCACAGAGAAGGAAAGTCAGCACGGATAGGAAATGGATGGAAAATTTCTGTCCCAAGAGTTTCACTTCCTCGCGGCTCCGCATTCCACCATACAGAACACCCCCACCGTCGTCAAGAAGGAAGGTGTGACAATCAAGGACTACCAAGTGACCTTCAGCACCGGGGGGGCTTTATTCAAGAAAGCGGATTCCTTGACAGTCCAGATCGCCTCGTTAGCCGATCGTCTTTCCCCGTCGGTCTGCGAAATCATCGATCTTGGCGTATGGATGGCCGTTACCCATGTTTGATTACCCCAATAGGCTTGCCAAAGCTGTTGAATTTTGGCTGGTGACCCTGCCAAGTTGGGGGTTTTCCAGATGAGGGTTAGCTCACGATGATCTTGAGCATCGACCACCAATTGCACTTGTTCCCCAAAATACTCAAAGAGCTTGGTCAACGCTATCGGAGAGGCAAAGGACACCTCGACATGAAAGGATTGCCCCTGAACCGAGGCATTTTCTTGAAACGCTGTTAAGGACGTTCCAGGGACCCCCGCTAAAACAGTGCGCCACTCCTGTTCGGTGCGGGGAAGCGTGACACTACGGGTAGCTGAAAGTTGAACCGGAATATCCGCCGTTAAAGGCGAAAGTAAAAAATCAGCGACCAGTGTTCCTCCACCCTGCGGGGTAATGTTCATCGACAACTGAAGTGACAGGCAGGAGGTAAGTAACAAGGATGCCATCAAAACGAGAAGAGCTTTACAGCTGAACCACAGTTTTGCCAAAGCCTCCCTCCTCAGGCCGAGAAAAGAAGTATTTTTGGACTTCCTTTCGCGTCTTTAGATACTCTTGTACTCCTTTTTGAAGAATACCGTCCCCCAAACCATGAATCACAGAAAACTCTGAAAGCCCCTGCATTAAGGCCAGATCCAACTGGCGTTCCAGGTTTTCTAGAGCGGATTCCAGGCGTTGACCGCGCAGATCCAAGGTCATTACCGGCTTGCTTTCAGCGACACTGGATGTGTAGATCTCAACCCGCGGCGCCGGGCGAGGTCTTTTTTTGACAGGAGTTAGCTCGTCGCGGGACAACGTCATGCGAATATTCCCCACCCTCACCAACGCATTCTTTTTGCCTGACCAAGCTTCAACCACCCCTTCGAGGTCTTGGGAAGGGATCCGTACGGACATTCCTAAAGCCAACGCCACACCGAGCTCTTCTGGCTCAGATATTTCTACGGGTTGGGCTTCTTTTTGTTGCTCTAAAGCGGCCTGTTCGGTTTGTTGTGCTGTTTGTTCGGTTTGAGTAAGGAACTCACGGACATCTTTGATTTTTTCTTTAGATAATTCCCCTGTCCGGATTTGTTGAACCAAATGCTCAAATTCTTTTCGGCTCGCTTTTACAAAGCGGTTGACTTCTGCCGCTCCCTGGGCTTTAAGCTCGGCTTCTTTTTGCTTCAGCCTCAACCTCAAAAGGTCAGTTTGCCGTTGGACCTCGCGAAAGTCTTTTTCTCGTTGACTGATGAGCTGTTCCCGTTCCCGTAACTGCTGTTGAGTTTCTTGGAGCCTGAGAAGCACTTGCGCCGTATCGACACCGCCATGACGCCAGGAAAGTGCTTGTTCAACAAGTTCAGACGGAATGCCTACCCGACGGGCTGTTTCAAAGGCATGACTCGAGCCGGGTATCCCCGGAAGAATTCGGTAAGTAGGGCGTTCTGAGGCAAGATCAAATTCGACACTCGCATTTTGAAACCCCGGAGTCTGCCATGCGTGGGTTTTTAACCCCCCGTGGTGAGTAGTGGCCAAGACAGCGCTACCTTGCCGGACAAAATGCTCTAAGAACGCCACGGCAAGCGCACCGCCCTCTTCCGGATCGGTACCAGAGCCCAGCTCATCCAAAAGGACTAACGAAGCCGACGTCACCTGTTTGAGAATAACAGCCATGCGTGCCATGTGTCCCGAAAAGGTGGAGAGTGCCTCGTCCATAGACTGAGGATCACCAATATCGGTCCAAATCGAATCCCAAACGGGTAACTGGCTGTCTTCGGACAGCGGAAGGGGAACCCCCCACTGGTTTAAAAGCGATAACAAACCTACGGTTTTTAAAGTCACAGTCTTTCCGCCGGTATTGGGTCCCGATAGGAGTAAGGCTTTCACCTCGGCTTCACACCCAACATCAATCGGTACCGCTTGGGGTCCCAACAGAGGATGTCGTGCCTGCCGAAGAGACCAGGCCCCCGCCGAAGCGATCGAGGGAAACACCCCCTGCTGAGCATGACCCCAACGGGCCCGGGCCCAATAGGTATCCCATTCCGCCAAGGCTTCCATGGTGGCAAGGATAGTCTCACGCAGAACACGGACCATGCCCGTCCACTCGCGGAGTAATCGGCTGACTTCTAAACGCCAGGCTTCTTGGGCCTCTTTGAGGCGGTTGTTTTTTTCCACTAAATCCCAGGGTTCGACAAAAACCGTAGCGCATGAGCCAGAAACCTCCTGCACATCGGCGGGAACACGTCCCTTAAAGTTACTA
>JABEVK010000060.1 GCA_013044245.1 Spirochaetales bacterium
CTGTTTGCAGTCCGTATTGGAGGGGCAAAGAGCTTGGGCTTCGGCGCGGAACTTCTGGCACGAAACCACCTCGCTGACACCGTAGACGATGACGTCTTTATGGGCCTTGTCGTCTAGCATTTCGCCTGTCTCAGTCACATACAGGGTGTTGCCGTTGATGCTGACAAATACCATGTGGTCAAACCCTTTGATGTACGAATCGATCTCTTTGACGCCTCGTTTGGTTTCGGGCTTACCCGGGCGGTAACGGGTACCAGCGGGAAAGACCAGAACAATTTTGCCGCTGGTTTTTGCTTTCGAGAGCGCCTTCATGGCGGCCAGGTTGATGCGTTGGGCTCGTTTGAGTTCGGCTTCTTTTTCGGGGCTATCAGGTAGTGCTTCGATCGATCGCGAGGGGTAAATGATGATGCGGCTAAAGGCTTCGGTAAACGCCAGCACGACGGGACTTTCTTCGTTGAGTTTGTAACCGGCCATCGCCACCAGCGATTCTGCCACCGAAAGACCTTCTGTTCCGTGCTTTTCTAAGAGGTTAAACAAACACGGTAAATCGAAGTTCGAATAATGTTCCATCAGAACGAGGCAAGATTTGCCTGAGTTTGAGAGCGTTTGAAGTTCCTTGAGGTGCTCGATACCTTCGATAGAGCTGCCGGGGAGCAGAAACTCTTCGATGATCTTGTAAAATAGGTACCGGTTGACAGGATTGCCTTCCTGCCACACGTTTTCTTCCGAAACAATGTGCTGGTTCTGCGAATTGCTGACCATTTGTCGGATAATCGGCTCAAAGTTCTTCGTGATGTCAATCATGGAGGCTCCTTGAAAAGGCATAAGCTCAAGGTTCAGAATAGAGATGGGCGTTCATATTTGTCAAGAAACGGCGCTTTGGTCATGATTGTTATGCCCACGGGGTAAGGAGGGTCCATGAAAATCTGTCGCGCGAAAGGGTTCTGGCTGGGGGCTTTGTTATTGGTGGGAGCAGTGTTTGCGCCTGCTGTTTTTGCCCAGGCCGAAACGTTTGTGCTTTCAGAAAGCCGTGCGCCTGCGACGTTGAACCCCCAGCAAATCGACCTAGGGCAGGGCTTTTCGACCCCCGAGATGCGCGCTTTCGAGGCTCAGTTCGAGGGCTTGGTCGAGTGGGACCCGAACACGGGACGGAGCCTCCCGGGTTTAGCGGATAGCTGGACGTCGGCCGACCAGGGAAAGGTGTGGACCTTTCGCCTTCGGCATGCCGTCTGGTCGGATGGTTCACGGCTGACCGCCGAGAGCGTGGTCCGTTCGTGGCTTCACGAGCTGGACCCCCAACAAAAAGCGCCGAGCGCCAGCCTATTAACCCGCTTTTTGGTAGGGGCGGCCGCCTACCATGAGGGAAAAGCCAGCGCCGAGGCCGTTGGGGTAAAGGCCTTGGGCCCCCAGACTGTCCAGTTGACCCTTCGGGAACCTCTGGTCCCCCTGGGCCTGTTGGCCTTACCTCCCTTCGCTGTAATCAATGTTGACCACCCCGAACTGGTGAACGGTCCCTTTATCGCCGACAGTAAACCGGCCGACAGTAAAACCAAAGAAAAAAATACGGAACCCCAAGAGCTAATTTTTGAAGCAAACCCGCGCTACTGGGATGCACAGGCGGTCAAGCTAAAAACCTTGAAGTTTTTGACGCTTGACAGTTCCACGGCTTGGAAAGAATACCAGGCGGGCAAAGTGGATTGGGCTACCGAGATTCCGACCTCGCGCCTTGGTGACGCCGAGTTACGTGAGGATTTTCAAAACGTGCCCGGTATGCAAACTTATTTCTATATTCCCATAGAAAAACCCGAGGATAAAACCTACCCGCTCAATGACGAACGTGTTCGCAAGGCTCTGAGCCTAGCCATTGACCGCACCCTGTTAGTTCGGCAGGTGCTTAAACTTGGGGTTTTTCCGTTTTATAGCGTCAGTCCGCCGTTTTGGGATTACCAACCACCCGAGTGCGCCCACGACAATATTATGAAAGCCCAAGAGCTGTTGGCCTCGGCGGGGTACGGCAAAGGAGCGAAGTTCCCAGCCTTGGTACTTGGCCTCAACAAGGGTGGGCTCCATGAGGCGGTGGCATCGTATGTCGTATCGCAGTGGCAGGCCAACTTAGGGATCAAAGTGACGCTGAAAACGGTCAGCTGGAAAGACTTTCAGGAGGGCTTAGCCAAAGGAACTTATGACTTGGCTCGAGGCGATTGGCGTGGTGATTGGCCGGACCCGTTGGCTTTTTTAGAAACCTGGAGCCAGCCCGACAATGCGGCTCAATTTCACAGCAAGACCTATGATCAACTGATCGCCGAGGCTCGCCTGTTGCCGGATGGCACCCCTCGGCTTAAAAAGCTTGCGGCGGCCGAGGAACTTCTTTTGAAGCGGCAAGTGGTGATCCCGTTATTTTGCTACGGGAGCCCCCAGCTTATCGATCAGACCCGTTGGAACGGCTGGTTCAACAACACCGCCGATCTTCATCCCTGGAAGTTCATCCAAAGGGCAGCGCAAGCTCAAGCGCCGCTAGTGCGCTCGGGTCCGTGAGTACAGGGGTGTCGTCAGCGAAATCTTCGCGGCGGGAAGCACCCCATAGCACTCCCCAAAACCCCGATCCGGCGGCGCGTGCCATGGCCTCATCGGCAGGGCTGTCGCCTATCACCAAAATCTGCTCGACCGGGAGCTTAACTTGACGGGCAAAGCTCAACACTGTGTCGGGGTGGGGCTTGGGACGCACGTGGTCCGAGCCGACGATCGCAGCAAAGTAGGGTAAAAGCCCCAAGGCTTCAAGGTCACGCCGGGCACCAGCCTCGCTGTCTGCTGTCCCGACGCCCTGAAGAAACCCGTGGTGGGCCAGTTGCTTGACGATGGCGGGTAACCCAGAAAAGGCGGGGGGGGACCCCCTGCTTAACAGTGGTGATAGGGCCAGGGAGGCTTCGGCGAGAAAGACTGACAGCTCGGGCAGGGGGGCCCAAAAGCCAAGCGTGGTGTAGAACGCCGTCAAGATGGCCTGTGGCGTCCCCGAAGCCAAAAGACCACGCGGCGAAACCCGACCGTCTTTGACACCCAAGGCGGTTAGGACCTGTTCGGCCACCAGGTGCCGCTGTTCGGCCGCCACCCC
>JABEVK010000061.1 GCA_013044245.1 Spirochaetales bacterium
CAACCAACCGTTAAACTGGTGCCCTTCTGACAAAAACCGTTTCGGGCACTTTTCTCTGAAATTCGTAATGAGCTCGGCACGCCGCTGAAGCACCGGGGCTTCAAACAACTCGGGAAAGCTATCCACGGGGAGTAAATCGCTAGGTGTAAGCGAAACCCCTCCCAACCAGGCACAGGTAGCCTCCCCAGCCCCCCAAACGACCGCCGCATCGTATGCCAAAAAGTGGCTCGACTGATATAAAAAGCGTTCTACGGCGGCCGAGGGGTCCATTTCTCCCCCTGCTAAGACAGAACCCGCCACCCGAAGCGTTTCTGTCTCCCAAAACCGTCGCTCAAAAAAGCGGAGGGAATTTTCTGCCTGCAAAAGTTTTTCTTTTTCTGTTGTAATTTCTCGGTCAAAACCAGCCACCAACGTGGGAACCTTACCGGCATTTCGTTCCAAGACGACGGCCCGGAACTGAACCCAATGCCATTCGTCACTAAGGTCTTTTAAACGAAATACCACCTCGAGAGCATCTTGGCTCCCTTGGCTGAGAGCATCCCAAAGGGGGACCACGAGCAAGCGATCTTCTGGGTGTAGCCGAATGGAAAGCTCTTGAAAGGAAAACCTCTGGCAGGGCCACCCTAGCTCAGCCCCCAAACGGCTGGGAATACAGCTTCCGGTACTAAGATCAATAATAAAAACACCCCAACCAGCGAGAAGAAAATCTCGTTTGGGGTGTTCCAAAAAACGTGCCATTAAACTTAGCTGATCGCCTTCCTGCATAAGCCCGCCTGGCCTTTAAGATACGGCGATATAAGAGAATTGAATAGCCCGTTTTTAACTAAATCGTTAAATACTTAGCGTGCATGTACCTCAGTAATAAAACTTGCTTCCATTCCTTTCACGGGCTTAACCCAAGCCAAGAATTTTTCAGCCTCTTGCTTTTCGGCATAAGGACCAACACGTACCCTGATGATGGTTCGTCCCTTCGAAAGGGCCGTCACCAAGGTCCCTTTTAAGCCTTGCGCCTTTAAGTCCTGCGACATTCGTTCGGCTTGGTAACGATTGGTATACGCCCCTACCTGAATCCAGAATTGAGTTCTAAGAACCGGAGCTGCTTGATAGTGGTGAGCTGTTGCCTCGTGATGCGGGACGGCTTCGTGATGGTACACGGGGCGTTTAACCTCGGGGGCTCTGACTTCTTTTACCCTGGCAACCCTTGCTTCGGGAGCTGAAGAAACCGTTGCTGGTGAGGGAAAAGTAACCTGAGAACTCGTCGACGGTACCGTTACCGGTGCCGTTGCCGGCCCTGTTGCCGGTGCCGAATTGGCTGGAGGATTCATGGTTACGACAAAACCATCCGCCGAAGGCGAGGTCTGCGGAGTAGCAACCGATGCTGTACCACCTGCGGGGGCGGTCACCGTCCCTTGCCCCGTTCGTGACCATTCCACAGGATCAAAAGTCTGGGGAACGGGTGTCCCGGCGGCATTGGTCAACTGATTGGCAGGCGGAGATTTTGGGGAATTCTCCTTGGGATAAAATACAAACAGCCCAATCAAGACAAATAGGGTTAGCGCGCCCAACCCAATAAATAGGAATACAATGCCCTTTTGTTTCATGAAATCCTCGCTCATCGCGGACGTTCAAACAGGAATCCGATGATCCAGCCATGCCGCTAGCTCGCGTCGAGCACGTTCTAGGCCCTTTCCGTTGTCCACAATATAGGTATCGACATCCTTACCAAAGGCTTTAATCGAGAAGCGACGTTGAGCCCATTCTCGGCTTAGGATTTCTTTCCAGGTCCGCCCATCCCGCCGCCGAGCACGGAGCAACCGTTGCCACCAAGGCGCCTTCACCCAAATAACCGCCTCACATTCGTCCACGAGATGACCTTTATGTAAAACTGCGGCTTGAAGCACAAAGTTAGTACCAGGGTGAATTTGACGTTGTTGCTGGACTTTCCACAAAATTTTAGGATGCACCAACGATTCTAACTCGGCCAGAGCTTGTGGCTGTGAAAAAACCACTTGGGCCAGTGCCCGTCGATTGACTTTACCCTCGGGTGTCAAAATGTCGCTTCCAAAGTGAGTGGCTAAATCGGCAGTAAGCTCGTCGAGCACCAGGTGTCCCAGATGGTCCGCATCGAGAATCACAAAGCCCCGCTGAGCAAAAACCTCCGCCAGCGAGCTTTTTCCGGAACACACTTTGCCGGCTAGCCCAATGATCAATGGAGTTCCCCCCAGTTTTCGGCCTGTTCAATTCCCACGCGAAGGGGAACACTCAAGGTAATCGCAGCTTCCATTTCCTCGCGCAACAACGCCACCACGGCGGGAGCTTCGTCACGAGGGGCCTCTACGAGTAGTTCATCGTGAACCTGCAAAAGCATTCTGGCCCGAAAGCCCCCGGTCTCTAGGCGCCGTGATACCTTGAGCATGGCCAATTTCACAATGTCGGCGGCACTACCCTGAATAGGGGTATTCATAGCAATTCGTTCGGCGGCTTGCCGCTCGGTTTGATTACGCCCCGCAATATTAGGAAGGGTTCGCCGATGCCCCAGCATCGTTTGTACGTGCCCGGTTTGTACGGCCTGAGCGATCACGCTTTGAAAATACTTACCAACTCCCGCAAACTCCCGCTGATACGATTCCCAAAATTCTTGAGCACGCTTGCGCGGAATCTTTAGTTCGTTAGCCAAGCGGAAAGCCGACATTCCGTACATAATGCCAAAGTTGATCGCCTTAGCCGCTCGCCTCATCTCTGACGAAACAAGTTCTTCCATGACGCCGAACATTAGGCTGGCGGTACGCCGATGAATATCTTTGCCTTCAAGAAATGCGGTCTTGAGGTTGTGATCTTGAGAAAGGTGAGCCAACACTACCAGCTCGATTTGTGAATAGTCGGCACTAATGAACACCCAACCCGTCTCGGGCACAAAGGCTCGCCGAATCCGACGACCTTCCTCATCACGAATTGGAATATTCTGAAGGTTGGGGTCTTTGCTCGACAAACGGCCGGTAGCCGTTCCAGTTTGTAAAAACTGAGTATGAAGCCGTCCGGTCACCGGATTCACGAGAGCCGGAAGAACATCGGCATAAGTGGATTTGAGCTTAGCTAAGGCCCGATAGGAGAGGATTTTTCCTGGCACCGGGTCTTCGCTCGAAAGTTCTTCGAGAATATCCGAATCGGTTGACCATCCGGTTTTAATTTTAGCTCGCGGTGGCGGGGTCAACCCTCGATCCGTAAAGAGAATTTCTTGTAGTTGTTTTGGTGACCCTAAATTAAAACGCTTACCCCCACAGAGGGCAAAAATCTCATCTTCGAGGTCTATCAGGCGCCGAGACAGCTCTGCCGAAAATGACGCCAATTCGTCTTGCTGAAGGCGTATACCCCGATTCTCCATTTCGGCCAAGACAAGGGTGAGTGGCATTTCAAGGGTATGAAATAACTCAGCAAGCCCTTCACGATTCAAGCGCTCTTCGAGTAGTTCGAAGAGCCGCCACGTCAAGTCGGCGTCTTCGGCCGAATATTGGGTTGCCAAACTAACCGGCACCGCCGAAAAATCGCTGAGTTTTTTGACCACCTCGTCATACGAAAGGCCTTTGAGGTTTAAATACTTAAGACCCAAGGCTTCTAAGTTGTAGAGCGCCGCAGAGGCGTCCAACAACCACGCTGCCACCATCGTGTCGTGAAAAACTGCCGCCAAACGGATTCCCCGGCGCAACAACAATTTGGCATCAAATTTAAAGTTCTGTCCGACGAGCTTGAACGAAGGGTCCTCCCAAAGGGGACGAAAAGCTGTCAGAACCTCACTTTCTGATAACCAGGGACCTGGACAGGCCTGCTCGGAGGCCGCCATTAAAGGAATATAAGCGGCTTCGCCAGTCTGGCAACACAGCGACAAGCCACACAACCCAGCCGAAACGGTATCCAGAGAAGTCGTTTCAAAATCAAAGGCCCCGGCCCCAGCCTTAGCAAGCTTATCACGCCAAAAAAGCAAACGTTCGGTCGTAACCACCGTTTCATACGCCCCGTTGAGAGTCAGGGGCCCCGAAGGAACAGCCAGTTCAGCCTCGGTAAAGAGTTGACCAGCAGAGGTATTCGCCAAAGCTTTCCATTCTGCAAGGAGGGACTTGGCATGCAAATCCTGGAAAATTTCGGCCGCTTTGCCCTGAGTATTCCACACTAAACGGGTGGCTTCGTACGAAAAACCGCAGTCAACTTCGCGCAGTTCGGCCAACTGACGGCTTAAAAACGCGCTTTCACGGCCTTTTTCTAACTTTTCCCTTTGGGAAGCGCTTTTGAGCTGGGCTAAGTTAGCATACAAATTGTCTAACGAACCCCAGTCCGCCAGAAGTCGATTGGCCGTTACCTCGCCAATACCAGTCACTCCTGGTATATTATCTGAAGAATCGCCCACCAAGGCTAACCAATCCAAGATCTGGGTGGGCTGGACGCCTTTGTCGGCAAAAACTTCTTCCGGGCCAAATTCTCGGTAGCCTCCACGTCCGTCGGAACGAAGGGCTTTCACCGTCCCTCCCACTAACTGAAGCAGATCTTTATCGTTTGAGGCTATCCAACAAACGGTTTGATCGGCACTGCAAACTCGGGCACAAGTGGCGATTAAATCGTCCGCCTCATAGCCATCTTTTTGCAACAGCTTAAAGCCTAGCTCGGTTAACAAGGTTTCGATCAGGGGTAACTGCGACAATAAATCTTCGGGAGCCGCCTCACGGTGAGCCTTGTACTCGGGATACATCACATGCCGAAACGTGGGGGTTCGCGAGTCGTATAAAATGGCGACATGGGTGGGACGATAAGTTCGAATCAGTTGAAATAAGGTTTTGACAAACCCAAAGACGGCGTTGACGTTACGACCATCCGGGGCCAACAACGGCTTTCCCGCAAAGGCAAAGTATGAACGAAAGATTTGGCCAAAGGCGTCGACCAAGAGGACTTTATTTTCCATAAATCGATTTTAGAAGCTTAGGGGGCCTTGGACAAGGAGGAAAGCACTGCCTAGTTGTAAGCGTTTGCCGCACGAGCAGCCAATTGTTGAGCCGCTGTTTGTACGAGGTTCCCAACAAGGGCACCGACAAGCCCGGTCAAAGCTATCGTCACCACTACCGGGCCTGCGTTGGAGACCCCGGCATTTGCCATAAAAACGCTTGCCACAGCCAGTCCCATACCGCCCCATAACAGGCCATTTCCCCAAGCATCAACCGTCTGATACCGTTTAACAAGCTCAAGGCTGGCGGGATTGGCCGAGAGCCTATCGACCAAGCGTTGATCAAGACCAAAGGCGGTACCACTGACAAGGCCGTGGTATTCGAGTGTTAAGCCGTCACCCCAACGTATCCCAAAATGAAATATGGGTGAAACTTCGGGTACTGAGGTCTGAGCGTTTGCCAACGGAGACAGACTCAATAGCAGCAAAACCATCAATCTGAACGGGGGTTGTCGCTTCATGATTTAGGTGGAAATGTCGATCATCCTCGCCGTCGAGGAGCCCGAACCGTAAGGGTTTTTGGGTCGAGGCCGCAGTTTAAGAAGTTCTGACCGGACTTCTTCCATCTTTGCCGATAGTAGACTGCGGTTTTTGGCATTCTTTTCTTGAACTTGAACCTTTAATGCGGCAAGATTTTGCTTTAATTCGACGACTTCAGCGTCCTCGGCTTCAGGGTTAGTCTGTTTCCAAACCGCTTCGAGCGGGTCGAGTACCTTTTGAAAGGTACCAATTTCGGCTACCAAGGTCTCTTCGATTTTTACTTGCTCTTGAAGGGCTTCAAGGCGTCCCTCTTGAACACTGGCCTTTTCTTGATCGAGAACCTTAAGGTAGGTCGAGAACTTTTCGCGCTGTTGATGGAGGGTTTCTTTGAGTTTTTTTAGTAGGGCAACGCGGCGTTCTAACTCTGAGTTCGCCAACACTCTTCTACCCTGCGATATTGACGCCGACCGAGCCCGTTCCCGCGTCTTCGGAGCGGACCTTGGCAATCTGAGCCCAGGCACTGCGTAAGTCAGATAAAAAGTCTCTCACAGGAAGCAGAATCTCGACACTCTTCTTGAGATTGGCTTCACGTAACTTTTCATTAAAAAAGAGGTAGAGACTAAGGAGGTTGCGAGCCATTTCGCCCCCCCGATCAAAATCAAGACCAGCCATCAGTTCTGTGATGACATCTTGTGCCCGGATGAGGGCATTATGCACCACATCGAGCTTTTTGGATTTTTCTTCCAGCAGTTTAATGGCTATTTCTGTTTGTTTGATGGCTTCGTCATACAGCATGACAATCAGCTTCCCCTGGCTAGCTGTCCGTACCGAAACCTCGCGGTAAGCACTCAAAGGACCTTTAAGAACGCTCATGCTCCCCCCTCCTGGAACCCTAGGTCTACGTTACAGTTTCGACAGATTTCTGGCAGGTCTTAAACAAATCGTCAAAAACCAGCTTAATTCAGAGAATGTTCTCGTAACTTCGAAACAGAAACAAAACTGTAGCCGGCTTGTTTCAATGCATCTAACAGCAGGTCCAAACGGCGAAAAAAGCTGTCCCCCGTTTTACTATCTCTTACCCCTAGGGTCAATGGCACGATAGCACCGGGACGAATACTTTTTAACAACGTATCGATCCACACCGAGGACGCCAGGTTGCGCCCGACCGGAACGGGAAGCTTCAAATCGGTACCCACCGTCACGTACCCGGCCTTGGTAGCCGCCTGTACCACAGCAGGTGAGTACACAGAAGGCCACCAAAGCGGCGAAAGCTCCGTACCTATTTTTCTATGCCAATCATCTTCTTGCCGGGCCAAGCCCTTGGGAATAAACCCCCCTTTCGCGTCCGCCGAAGAAAACTGGAACGGAATATAAAAGCCGTTGGAGGTTTCAGCTCCGGATGCCGCAATTTCTCGGCAAGCCTCAGGGTGTCGACGTAAAAAATCTCCGTTCACAAAAAACGTAGCTCCGGCCTTCCACGAGTGCAAAGCCGACAAAACTTCTCCTAGCCCTTGATCTGAGTCTTGGGCTAAAAACACCAACGCGATTTCTCGTTTTTCATCTCGAGCGCCGTGAGTAAACACTCCCTCCGGTGAAAGGGACTCTGGCTGGGTTTTCAACGCGGGGGGCTCAGGCAACGGGGGCGGTAGCAAGGGAACAGTGACCGATCGGGCCAACAACCTGACCATAATTCGGTTATGGACTTCGGAATTGAGATTCTGTAAGAACACCCTCACCTGACTGTTGTCCGTCTGGCGGGAAGGCAAAGTACTCCCCGAAAGCGGTTGCCAGACGCCTTGAGTCCAAGCCCATAGCCCCCCTCCTTCCTTGGCAATGAGGACTCCTTTTTGATCAAACGCCATACTCTGGGCCGCACCGAGGACCAAAAGAGTTTTGAGTCCTGTAACTAGTGACAGCTTCTGGACACCGGCACTCGAACATAAAAGCACATCCTGTCCTTGCCAAAATGCCGCACGAGTTTCTTGCTGAGCAAAAAAATTCTGTTGAGAAAAATCTGAGGCATTTCTGAGTGAAAGCCCCTCGCTAGTCGTTAACAGGACCTGCTTGCCATCGGGTGAGGCCGCCATATCGAGAAAACCTACACCTTGAGCTTGAAGTTTAGCACCGTTTTGCGTCATTTGAAAAACGGCCGAAAGGGGATTCCTCAGGTTATTCACCAGCACTCGCGCCCCTTGCTCGGACCAAAGAACTCGCTTCACTCGGCTTCCACCGGGTAAGGGAACGTAGGATCCCCCCTTCCAAGTGGTATCTCCATCGTGAAAATAGCCTGTGGATTTCAACAACAGCGTACGCCCCTCTACCAACAGCAGAACGAAACGAAGGTCCGGAGACAGCCAAAACCTGTCTGTGGCCGGGTTAAAGGCAAGAGGAAAGGCGGTAACAAGACCCCAGGTCTGGTATTCGGGTCCGAAGAGGCTAAGGGTATAAAAATCTTGAGGAAGTAACCGCCACAGCGAATTATCACGGACGTACACGAGATCACCATCAGGACTCCAGCGAACGCTTGAAAGAAGACCAGCCCCCAAACAACGCAGGGCTTCGGGGGGAACACGATCTTGAGCACGCTGTTCCATCGAATAGTAGTATAGACGGTCGGCTTTCACATAGACAAAAAACTCACCGTTAGGGGACCATAAGGCAGGAGCTGAGTTCGTCGATAAGGTAATTCCTTGGGTTATGCGCTCAAGCATCCCCGTTTTGATATTCCAAAGGGCTAAGTCACCCTCAATCGGGGATTTTTGGATTTGCACCAAGGCCCAAGCTCCCTCGGGGGAATACGCTGAAGGGAGGGGTTTGCCCCAACGCAACAAAGATTTTCCTGAAAAACTATCTGGTGAAACAGTGACAACGTTCCCCTGAGGAAGCAAACGGAAGCTGCCGAACGCATTTGACCATTGCAAAACCTTGGCTTTCGGCAACCATTCGGCGGTATCCACAGGAAAAGTTAACGTCGTTAACTGACCAGATCCCAGGTCGGCTTCAAACCACCCGATATCCGTTCCTTGAGCCGAGCTAGCCTGCACAGAAAAAACAAGATGCTTTCCCTGATCAACAGCCAGGCCCGAAAAACTCACCTGAGCGGACAATGTGACAGTCAAACCGCTCAAAAGGAGTATACACCCCCAACGTTTCATGGACACTCCCTTAACGGTTCCTTACCAATTCCCACGCATCCAACGCGTCTTCTAGCGCGGCAAGACGGCATAACAGAGCGTTTAACCGATTGATCTGCCGTTGAATTTCGCGATCTTTTAAGCCTTTTAAAGACTCATCGAGAACTTGCGAGAACTCAGGGACCTCGTGAATACGTGCCCCGCAACTGGGACAATACAAATAACTGCGGTTGACCACAGTCGAGCAACGGGGACAAAACTCAACTTCCATTTCTTTATTGTAAAAGCGCCCCGGCTTGCGCGCAAGACAAAAACTTTACTGGGGAGCAAAGTAACCCAATTGGCCTCGTCCTGTTTCTTTGCTGAAACGCGACACCTCGACTCTGACCGGAATCAGCTGAGTTCCGTCTTGAATGGGGGTAATGGCCGTGTAACTCAAGGCATAAAGCCCGCTGACACGATTGGCCTGATCGTCGAGAAACATCCGAAGGTCCTGATGTGAAGAGTAAACCCGACCCCCGGTGGCTTTAACCAAATATTGGATTTCGGGTGGCAAAGGATTGTCGGCCACAGTGACCACACTAAAGACGATGGCATTATTTTTTAGGTAATCGGCTACTTCTGGTAAGGCGTAGCGAGCAAAGGCACGAGGTGGAAGGTTACCCGAAGTAAGATAAACCACCGTTTTTTTGCGCAGAGAGGGGATCATCGATGAAGCGGCTAATCGAATCGCCACGTCCACTTCGCCC
>JABEVK010000062.1 GCA_013044245.1 Spirochaetales bacterium
GCCTAAAGGGGAGGCAGGCGGTAGTGGCTCAGACGGTGAAAGCCGCGGTGAGAAACTTTTTACGGCCTAAGATTTTTAACAAGCCGGAACGGATCGAAGGTGATGTCTTGCTCCTGCACTCACCTTTGATTGGGTCTGAGGCGGATCATTTAGATTGTACAGCAGAGTTCCGTCTTCGGTTTACTCTGGTACAAGCGTATCCGGTGTATTGAAACTCCGGCGTATTGAGGCTTTGTTGAACGCGATTATTTCCAAAGAATGGCCGCTGGCCAGGCTAATACCAAACCCACGATGATGCCAACGACAATTTCAGGGAGGGTGTGACCAACCATTTCATTGATGGCGATCCGCTGGTTCGGGGGCAGGCTTTCTTGTAGTCGATTGACCACCCGTGCCTGTTTCTGAACGTTGCCACGCAATTTGTAGGCATCAAAAATCACAATCGCGCTGAATACTACGGCCAGTCCAAAGAGATCGGAAGCCGGCCCCTCATAGACAGCAATAGCCACACTTAACGAAGTCACAAAAGCCGAATGTGCCGACGGCATGCCGCCGAAGGTCAACAAATGTTTAAGCCTGAACTGTCGAGTTTTTATCGACAAAGCTACCCATTTAAAAATTTGACTGAGCACTTGCACCGCAACCGCAATGACGAGAGATTTAGGCAGGATATTCACAGGGCCTAGTTTAGGTGAATTGAGCAAAAGACTCAACTGTGTGTGAAGTCAGCGTTCGATAACTCAGAAAGCGTGAGGACATTCCTTGAATTTTCGTTGAAGCTACGCTACATTTATGGTCGTTAGTGAGACTATAATGGACATTGAAGGTAAACGTGAGCAGTAAAACTTTAACTCCAGAAACATCAGTCACGCTTAGTGTTTTTGGCTTAGATCAGCATCCTGACCCGAAATCTGTGACCACCTCCTTAGAGCAGCTCCGAGGGGTTCGCACTGCTAAGCTTGATTTAAAGAAAAAGATTGTCAAAATTGTTTGGAATCGTTCGGCAAATTTGACGAAAGAAGAACTTATTTTGGCTGTCTTTCGTTGTGGCGTCGCCGCCGAAGAGCTTGCCTAACCCTGGGGTTAGATCCCAGAGCGGCGAGTAAACTCGCTGATCCAGGCTTCGGTACGAAAAACTCCAAGAAACCGTTGAACGGTTGGCTCAACAGAGGGCCACAGGGGTGCGGCGGTAAGAAAATCTGCTTGTTTGCCACAAATTTCCAACTGCTCCAATAAGGCACAGGCTTCGTCGGCGGCCACCGCACGCAGGGCCCCTTTTAACTGATGGGCGTACATTTCCAGGTCTTCGGAGTTGTGCGTCGTTAAGGCCTTTTGAAGGCGATCAAGGCGTTCGGGAAGCGTAGTCTCTACCGTCTTAATCAATTCCCTATAGAGATCTTTGTTTCCGTCTAAAAGGCGAGCCGCTTTTTCGGCGTTGAGGGGCAAGTTGTCCGCCATGTTTTCATGGTACTCAGAAGTGACTGCGGTGGCAACTGACAACTTGACGGACGGGTGCCCACCATCGAAACTACCAAAGGAGGCGTCGTGAAAATTCTTCTGTGCGCTGTCCTGATTTTTTGTCAATCCTTAAACTTACCAGTCGCTCTGTTGGGAACGCCCACAATCAGTTCACCGCCCCGAGGGGTTGAACCGGTGGCGATCGGTTTTGCCGAGGGCTTTCCGCCGTATCAAGAGCTGGATTTAAGGGGTAACCCCCAAGGCCTGGATGTAGAGTTGACGAAGGCGGTCTTTGCTCAGACTGGGATTCCCTACTATCTTTCTGCGGGGAAGTGGGATAACCAACTGGCTCGCCTACGTTTTAGCTTGGGTATAGATGTGCTTATGGGGGCGGAGATTACCCCTGAACGGTTGCAGTATTTTCGCTTTAGTGAACCGCTTTATAGACGTCAGTCTGTCCTTGTCGTTCCTGCCAACAACCATACGATTTATTCGTTGAGTGATCTTTCTGGGCTCACCGTCACGGGCGATCGGGGGAGTCGTGCAAAAGAACTGCTTAAACGCCTAGGAATCCTCGAACGTGTGCGTTTACGCGAAACTTCGACCAAGGCCCAAGCCTTCCAGCTTTTAAAAGCGAAAAAAGTGGATGCTTGCATCATGCCCGAAGCAGTGGGGGTGGCGTTAGCGCGGCAGGATCACTATCCGGTGCGCCTGATTCCGCTTTCTGAAACGGGGACTCCTGTGGGGTTTGCCTTTCGGCTCGGTGAAACCTCGTTAATCCATAAAGTCAACGAAGCGATCAACACGCTTCGCCGACAAGGGCAACTGGCGAAGATCCTAAACCGCTGGTTAAAAAATGACGGATAGAATCCGCACGGGTATAAAGAGAGATATCCGATGACTTCCCGAGCGGGGCGTTGACATGCTATAAAAAGTTCTGCCGTACCCGCGTGAGGTGTTTCTTGAGAACGTTTTCTGATTGACGCGGCGGGCAAGTTTTCCCACGGAGCGTTTTTGATGGATCAGGATACTCTGGTGAAGAGCCTTCATCCCCTTGAGGTTAAGGTTTTGCTCACCTTTGGTCCCGGTGTTCCCCTGACGGCGGGGGTGCTGGGTGAAAAGCTTGGGTACAAGGTAGGGCAAGCCAACCAGGCGTTTTCGTGGCTGTGCGGTAAAGGCTTAGCTCGGGAAACCGGAAGGACGTCCAAAACCGTTTATGAGATTACTGAGCTAGGTCGAGAGCAGGTAGCAGGCGGGACCCCCGAAGAAAACCTCCTTAAAGCGCTCGATAATGGCCCTGTCGCCATGGCTGATGCGGCCCAGCTGTTGGGTTTAGAGCAAAAAGACATGGGGAGCGCTTACGGTCAATTAGCCAAAGAGGGCCTTGTCGCCATGGACGAGACCAAGCGGATTGTTAAAAAAGCTGCCCAGAGTCCGCGCCTAAAAACCCTCAGGGTCTTACTGCAAAAAGCCGCTGAAGCTGATTTAGATGAGTCGTTCCTCACGGATGACGAAAAGGCTATTTTGTCAGCAAATGCAAAAAAACGAGGGGCGGCGGCATCAGTCTTTAAAGTTAGCGAGCGTGAAACCGTTGTTTATGAGTTAACACCAGAAGCAGGATCGGCCGTTGCCATCATCCGTGCCCAAGGCGTAACAGGCGATGAACTGGGGGCTTTGACGCCGGCCCTGCTAACCTCGGGCGCCTGGAAAACGGGTGTTTTTCGTCCTTATAACGTGGCGGCGCCCCCCTCTCGGTTGGTAATTGGTCGTCGCAACCCCTACCAGGAGTACATTCTTGGGGTCAAAGATAAATTAGTTTCGTTGGGCTTTGAAGAGTTTGACGGTCCCCTGGTCGAAACAGAGTTTTGGAACGGGGATGCCCTCTTTATGCCGCAATTTCACTCAGCGCGCGATATTCACGATGTTTATTATGTAAAAAACCCCACTCATGCCAAAGAGATCGAACAGCCGTGGCTGGATCGAATTGCCGCCGCCCATACCAACGGTGGCGATACCGGCAGTCGTGGCTGGGGCTACAACTTTGACCGTGATTTCACTCGGCGACTGATTCTGCGTTCTCAGGGAACCGTTTTGTCCGCGAAACAGCTCCCCCATGCGAAAATCCCAGGAAAATACTTTGGCGTGGTGCGGTGCTTCCGCTACGATCAGGTCGATGCCACCCACGGTGCTGACTTCTATCAAACCGAAGGTATTGTCTTGGGTTCGGACGTGAATTTACGTACACTGTTGGGCCTTTTAAAGATGTTTGCCATCGAGGTTGCCGGAGCAACGGAAGTCAAATATGTTCCCGGCTATTTTCCTTTTACGGAACCTTCGGTAGAGGTTCATATCAAACACCCCGTTTTAGGCTGGTTTGAAATGGGCGGTTCGGGGATTTTTCGTCCCGAAGTTACCAAATCGCTGGGTGTGGATGTCCCGGTTTTGGCCTGGGGGTTAGGTATCGACCGAATGGCATTGATGTCCTTGGGGCTTTCGGATATCCGAGAACTGTTTACTGCGAATATCGAAAATGTCCGTTTAAGAAGAAGGAGCTAACGCTGTGCCTAAGATTGAAGTCAAACAAGCTGGCCTGGAACGCTATTCTACCTTAAAGCCTTCGGTCGACGAGCTTACAGAAATGTTGCCTGCCGTCAAAGGGGAAGTTGATGAAGTTAACCGTGAAACCGGTGTTCTGAAGCTGGAATTTAACGACACCAACCGTCCCGATTTGTGGTCAACAGCGGGTGCCGGGCGTGCGCTTCGTTCCTATTACACCGGCTGGTTGCCGACTTACGAGTTCTTTTCGCGTCCTGCGCGAAGTTTGCCGGATGATGGCCGGCGTGTGACGGTTGACCCGTCTTTGGCCGAAGTGCGTCCGTATTTGGCCGCTTTTGCTCTGCGCGGCCCCGCCATGGATGCTGTAACGCTGGATGACTTGATTCAAACCCAAGAAAAATTGTGCTGGAACTTTGGGCGTAAACGCAAGTCGATCGCCATGGGAGTGTACCGCTCTCAGAGCATTCACTACCCGGTTCGCTATCAGGCCGTCGACCCCAAAACGACACGCTTTCAGCCGTTGGGACTGGAAAAAACTCTCAGCCTGAGTGAGATCTTGAAAGAACACCCAAAGGGCGTCGAGTATGGTTCTATTGTCGCGGGGCTACCGATGTTTCCGTTTTTGACCGATTCTGGCGGCGAGGTGTTGTCTTTTCCCCCGATTATCAACAGTGCACACTTGGGCGCCGTTCAAGTGGGCGACCAAGAACTCTTTGTCGAAATGACCGGTACGGATTTGCCGAGTTTGACGTTGGCGGTGTCGATTGTCGCCTGCGACTTGGCGGATGCGGGGTATACGATTCTTCCCGTTACGGTAGAGTACCCCTATGACACGCCTTTTGGTAAAACGGTTACTTTTCCCTACTATTTTCAAGAAGAAGTAAAAGCTGAACTCGGCTTTATTAATAAATTGTTGGGGATCAATCTTGTCGGGGAAGAAGCTCAAAACGCCTTAGCTAAGATGGGTGTCACCTCTCGGTATGGTAACGGAATGCTCACCGTGATACCCCCTGTGTATCGCAATGACTTTTTACATCCCGTGGATGTCGCCGAAGACGTTGCGGTCGGAAGAGGGTTGGCTTCTTTTGAGCCAGAACGCCCCTCGGATGCGACAATTGGCCGACTAACGGATGCGGAGTTGTTTGGACGGCGTGTCCGTGACCTTATGATCGGTATGGGATTCCAAGAAATGATTTTCAATTATTTGGGGAGCCGACACGATTTTATCGAACGGATGAATATTTCAGGCGATGATGTGGTACAAATCCTCAACCCGATGACCGAAAACTATGAATATGTCCGGAACTCAATTGCGCCGAATCTTCTTGAAGCTGAAGGTGTTTCGGGCAATGCGTTGTATCCACACCATATTTTTGAAGTGGGCAAAGTGGTTCGCCTTGAACCGTCGCACCGTGAAGGCAGTGTGACAACAAATAGTTTGGGCTGGCTTTCGGCGGCTCCCGACGAAGGGTTTAACCAAATCAACAGCCGTGTAGCTGCTCTGTTGTACTACCTGGGTAAAGATTACAAGGTCAAAGAGTCTTCGGATCCCCGTTTTATCCCGGGCCGGGCGGCGGAAGTATGGATTGAGCGAAAAGCTCAACCAGAGTTTGCCGGCGTCTTTGGTGAAGTACACCCTGCCGTTCTCGAGAATTGGAACGCAGGGATACCCTGTACCTTAGGCGAATTGAACCTTGACGTTCTGGCACGCTAAGAATGGGTCTGAAGAAACGCTAAGAAAGAATATGACGGAGGGCGGCAACGGCAAGTTCGTGGTCGGCCTCCTGCGTCAACCCTGAAACGGCAAGGACGCCGATTAAACCGGCATTCTTAATTCTGAGCGGAAAGGCACCCCCGTGAAAGCTGAACTCGCTCTCGGAAACGCCATATTTTTGCCCTGGTGTAGCTCCGCTTTGGGCCAGCTTACGGCCCATGTAAAAACTGGAGTGGCCAAAGCGTAAAACCGTTTTGGTTTTTCGATCCAGCCAAGAATCGTTGTCGGGCGACGTTCCCTCGGCGTCGAACTGAAAGGCGCGTTGTCCCGAGCGGGTGATTAAGACGGCAATTTTTAAGGATTCGCATCGAGCTTTGTCAGCTAGCCATCGCCCTAGCTTCCAGACGATTTCAGCGTCAAGCCGTGTTAGCGTCAACTCCGATTCCAAAGCTAAAAGCTGCTCTAAGTTATCTGTCGTTTCCATATAACCAATATAATGCACCCACTGGCTCGATGGGAGCCTTGGCAAGAACGAAATGTAAAAAAAAGGCTAGCCAATAAAAAAAAGGCCAACCCCTACTTGTGGGTTAGCCTTTTATACCGGCGGTCGGAGTTGAACCGACACGGTATCGCTACCGGTGGATTTTGAGTCCACTGCGTCTACCATTTCGCCACGCCGGCGTTCTTGTCCTTTATAAAGAAGAATGCGCCAAAGATCAAGCACCTGTTGAAGTTGATTGGCAACAGGGTGCGGTTTTGTTATACTGGTGCTATGCCTGTCTGTACTGCTCGTTTTTTAGATCGGGATCATGAACCCGCTGCCGGGATTCTCCCTGAAACTTTTTTTAAATGCTCTGCCGTCACCGAGTGGCAATTTCCCTGGCCCGACAAAGCTTACGAGCGCGTTACCACAGAAGTTCGGCTAGCCTGGTCGGTCAAATATCTTTACGTGCATTTTTGGTCATTAGACAGTTACCTCCTGGCTCGAGAAACCAAGCCAAAGGGACGGGTGGATTTAGACGACTTTGTTAGCGTCACGGTGGCACACGGCGAGCTTTGCCGCGGATGGATGGTTAACCCGCTGGGCGTGCTGGCGGAGTTTTCTGCTCCGTACCAAGGGGCGCCGCTTGCCGAAGCTGATATCAATCGGGCTTGGAAATCTGCGGCTCTTGGCAAAACAGGACATTTTCCCGCTGGTTGGTCCTGGGAACTTCGTATTCCTTTTGAAAAAGATTTTTCGCTCGTGCCCACTCGAGGTGATGTTTGGAAAGTTCAATTTGAGCGCCAAGATATTGATAAACAGGGACATGTCTCGCGGGCGGGATGGCCGACTCCCCATGGGGGTACTCCCGGTGTTCTCGACCCCGGAAGTTTTGGCGAATTGCAGTTTCAGGCCTAGTAGTAATTTTCGTGTTAAAGGTTCTGTTAGGGCTGAATAACGGTCCCAAAAAACGGCTGATTTCGTAAAATTTTTCCTAGGTTATTCAGGTCACTTCCGGAGGCGACACAGACCTTCAATCCCAATTGAGCTGCTTGACGGGTGGCAATGGGGTCAAAGGGGGTGTTTTTACCGGGCACCCAATCGTCGCCAACGATGGCGCGGAATTCCTTCCAGGTAGCTTTTTCAAGGGGGCGAGCGTCCGGGTTCTTTTTCGGATCATCGGTATACACCTGGGCGATATTCGATAAGTTCACCACGGTGCCAGCTTGAAAGCGTTCTGCAAGAACTACAGCGTCAAAGTCGGTAGAAAACCCAGGTTTCCATCCAGCCGCCACCAAAACACGGCTTGTCCATTCTAAGGGAGCCGTGGGGTCTGTCACGACGTCGTTGGCGCAGTCCGAGCCAAAAGCGGCTTTAACTAATTGTGCATTGAGTCTGGTTGCCATGATCCCAATCCAATCCTGGGCGTCGGCCGTGGGGTGTTGTTCAAGGGCCTTTAAAGCGTTCTGGTACTGACGAGCCGGCGCCCCTCCGCCCACAATCAAGACGATGCGTCGGGTTGAATCCTCGGCCAACCACGCCCTAACCAAGTCGCGGAATTGACTGATAAACTCAACGGCTACCTGGGCCGGGGCTACGAGCGAGCCTCCGAGTGAAACAATCGTCGTAGAGGTAGGATTCATGGGAGAAGTGGGATTCATGAGGGTCTCCTTCAGAAAAAATCGGCGTCTGGCAGTGTAGGCTGGCTTTTCAGGTCAAGTCAACGCCGCTATAATGCCGCTCATGTTTCGATGGCTGTTGCGTTCCCGCAAAATTCCTCCTGATCTCGATGCCTTTGTGGCTGAAAAATGGGAGTATAGGTTCTCTCATCCCACGGAGACCCGATTTCTCCCTGAAACTGGCTCGGGATTTTCGGTTGAATTGGGTCGGACGGTTCGCATGGAGCTTGTCCGTCCCCGCTTATTCGCTTGGACGGTTGATCCGTGGTACCGCTACCGTGATCTTGTTCTGGAAGCCGACTTTACGTTTAGCGCGGCTAATGGCGGCAGTGCCGTCGGTTTGGTGCTTCGCTACACGAATGACGAAAACTATGCCTACGTTTTGGTGTCGAACACAGGGCGAATTCGGTTTGATGTTGTGTTTAACGGGACTCCGATACCTCTCATCCCGTGGACGAGCCTAGCCCAGCCGCCTGGGGCATCCTTTAACCTCACGGCGATTGTGCACGGCCAGCACTTTTCGTTTTATGTCGACAAAAACTGGGTCGCCGAGGTCGCAGATGACCATTTAGACTCGGGTAGGGTTGGCTGGGCAGGGCAAAACTATGGCGATCGATCGTTGGCTGAGTTTACCCTGTCACGTTTCTGCCTAGAGTCTCGCCCCGTCGAAGTAGAAGCGCAGTACCTTCGTTGGACACGGTTGATTTTGTCGGACCCGGCGCAACGCCGAGTTTTAGCCCAGTCATTCTTTGGCTTTGGACGCTTTATTGAAGCTGAAATTCAGATGCGCCGTGTCTTGGTTGATCATCCCGCCACCCGTGATGATTTGTTCTTTCTAGCACAATGTTTGCTTCGTCAGAACAGAACCGCAGAAGCTCTTAAGCTTATCGAAGAGATTTTGCGCAAAGAGCCGGGCTGGGAACTGGCCTTGAAAGAAAAAGCGAATATCTTTTATTTGCAAAACCGCTATAGCGAGCTCAAGGACGCCCTGGGGCCCCTCCTGAAACGCTTTTCTGATGATGATATGCTCTGGAATTTGCTGGGGCATGCGCAAACAGGCTTGGGAAATTGGGTGGGAGCCCTGGAGTCCTACCAGGCCGCCTGGAAAGAAAACCCCCGTATGCCGGTCTATGCGCTCAATGTCGGGTTAACGCTCGAAAGGTTGAAGCGCCCGGATGAAGCCGCCCGTTATTATATCGATGCGGGGACGGAATGGTTCCGTCAAGAAGCTTGGTCCGAGGTTGATGATATCCTTGCTCGCCTTGAGTTTATTGCTTGTGATCAATCGTTAGAGGCGCAAACTCTGCAGGCCAAAGCTCTTTTTCAAAAGGGAGAAGTCCATCGCGCTCGACCCCTGCTTGAAGAAGCCCTGCGCCAAGGTTCAAAAGACAGCGCAGTGGCCTACTTGTTAGCCGTTGCTTCTCGTCAAGAGGGATACCTGGAAGAGGCTCTGCGTTTGGCATCCTTGGCAGCAACATGGGAACCGGATTTTTATCTATTCCATTTTAAATTGGCAGAATGGCTGAAAGAGGCTGGGCAAGACTTTGAACAGGAGTTACAAAAAGCCCTTGCTTTAGCTCCGCAAGACCCCTGGGTTTTGAACCTTCGGGGACTCACAGCCCCGTCCAATAACGAAAAGACCTTTTACTTGGAAAAAGCGCACTTTGCGCTTCCTCAGGAACCCACGATAGCGATCAACCTTTCAGAGCACTATCATAGCCTCGGTCGCCGCGACGAAGCCTTTCGGATTCTTGAGGGCTGGGAGGACCGGCCCGACATTACCAACCATCGGGGCAACCTTTTCATCAGGGAACGCCAATACGAAAGTGCTGCCAACGAGTACGAAAAGGCTTTGGCTCGTGACCCAAAAAACCTCGACTACCTTCAAAATGCGGCTTCATGCGCCCTAGAACTCGAGCGTTATATTCGTGCCGAAGAGCTCTTGTTAACTATCCTCGATTTGGCTCCAACGGCGCAGGCTTACGTGGCTTTGGGAAACCTTATGCGGGTGGAGGGGGACTTTGTCCGTTCGGAAGTGGCCTTACGTACCGCTCTCGAAAAAGAGCCAGATAACTTTTCGGCCTTAATGGAACTAGGTTGGCTTTACCTGTCGCGACAAAAGTTTTCTTTGGTTCAAGGAATTCTCACTCCGGTGATTAAGCGTTCGTTGGATGAGGCGCAGCAGCAAGCTGTACTGGACCTTCAAGCGGCCTACCGTCGTTTGGCGGGGGAGTTGCTGTCTTGTGCTAGTTGTGGTCGAGAATGGTGGGTGCCCCTTCAATTGCCCTTGCAGTCGTCGTTGAAAGTCCGGGGCGAAATTCCCGATGATGCGCCTGCCGGGGCGTCGGAATCAACGGGAAAGATTTTCTGTGTTGGTTGTGCTCAGAAACATATGCAAGAAGGTCGGTTTTTGTGCCCAGATTCTGGCCAGCCGCTGGTTTTGAAGGACGATCGCTTAAAGTTCTTACTCCGCCAAGCACTTGAAAAGCTTTAACCTTGACGAACCTTTGTTTTTCCGTGAAGATGAGACTCCAAGGTGGGTTGACTTGAAGTTTTCTGTATGGCTTTTCGCCTTGTCCCTGGGTTTAGTGGGACTGACTACCCAAGTACGAGCTCAGGACATTGTAACGGCAGTTAAGTTTTTCAATCAGGTATCGGAACGCTACGGTGCGGTGAAAGATTATACGGCCAATATTGCGGTACAACAGGGGCGGGAGCGTATGTCTGGGGTGGTATATTACCGAACCCCCAACCTGATTCGGATTGATTTTTCTTACCCTGACCACATGGTTATTGACTCCGACGGGCACGTTTTAACGGTTTATTTGCCACGTTATGCTGTAACCTTTACGCAAGCCTTGAAAAAACGAAGCGAGGCGGCTGTGGCCTCAATGGCCAGCCATCAGGGGCTCAACCTTTTACGACAAAGCTATTCTATAGCCTACCTCAACGGTCCCGAGCCTGAAGCTCTCGATGAAAAAGATCCTGAAAAAGTAGTTAAGCTACGCCTGTCCTGGCGTGAGGGAACCGAGGCGTTTAAATACCTAGAAATCGACGTGGGCCAAAATGGGTTTATACGCCGGATTTCGGGAATCACCGCCGCGTCGGTTTCAGTGCAGTTTGATTTTACCAATATTCGAACAAATTTGGGGATTTCGCAAAATCAATTTGCTTATAACAGTCCTCCGACGTCGAACGTCATCAATAACTTTCTCTTCGATCCGGAGAAATAACTATGGAATCGATCGGACAGATCCTTCGCCAAACCCGTGAAAGCCGAGGTTGGACCATTGATCAAGTGGCCCGTGAAACCAATATTTCTCGCCAATACCTCGAAGGCCTAGAAGAGGACCATTATGAAGTCTTTCCGGCCGAGCCGTACATTCTGGGCTTTCTTCGAACCTACTGTGATCATCTCGGCCTTACCGCTGAAGAAATGATCAACCGGTACCGCACTCTTAGGATTCAGGAACAGCCTGCTCCTCTCGAAGCTTTAATCAAGAAACCGACCGAAGTGCCTACAAAACTGATCGTTACTATCGTCAGCGTGGTCGTGGGTGTTGTGGTCTTAGCTCTTTTGATCCCTGCCGTGATCAGGCTCGGTAGTCAGTTGCCTGAGTTAATGGCTAAGAAGGCTTCCATGCCGGCGCCCAAAACTTGGGAGCTGACAGCGGATAAAAAATTTTTGGATGAACGATTTTACACCGGTGATACTTTGGTTCTGGATTATTCCGGCAAGACTTACCGCTTTCTCGTGAAAGATTTGGGGGCTCAGTTGGAGCTGACTGAAAACGGCAAGGATTACAAACTTCGCCTCGGAGATACGCTTTTCTTGGACCTCGATAATAACGCCGTGCAAGACGTGCGCTTTTTTTTAAAGGATTTTACGCCTGGACAACCCTCTAAGGGGGCTGAATTGGATGTGGAACGCTTAGGTGCGGTAACCCCTCTAGCTTCGGGCAATAGCGATTTGGGAACCGAAAAGCTTCCCACTAGTGCCGCCGGATCGTCAGGAATGATTATCGAAAAACCCATCGTCCTCCAACAAGGTGATACGGCAAAACCCTTCTCGGTAGATGTTCTGTTCCAAGAACCAGCACTATTTCGTTATATCGTCGACGGTACGATGCGCCAAGAAAATTATTACAGCAAAGGGCAGACTATCCACATTGATGCCACCAAGACGGCAGAGCTTTTTGTCTCGAATGCGGGCGCTGTGACGGTTCAAGTCAATTCGACGCCCATGGATCTGGGAAAACCCGGACAAGTGGCCACTAAGCTGATTCAATGGGTTAAGGACCCTGCGTCGGGATCGTTACAGCTGGTTGCTAATCCGTTGTACTAACGGAGAGCCTCTGTGGACGAGCTCCCTTCCTACGCGGAGACGCTTAATGAACGCCAACGCGAGGCGGTTTTGCATGGCAAGGCCCCTCTTCTGATTTTAGCCGGGGCAGGTTCCGGAAAAACGCGGGTGGTAACCACCCGAATCACCTACCTTATTGATCGCCTTTCGTTTACGCCCGACCAGATTCTTGCTGTGACCTTTACGAACAAAGCGGCTCGCGAAATGCAAGAACGAGTGGATCGTTTTCTCGAAGAACGCGGTCGGGATGCTGGGTCTGCTGTTATGATCAAAACCTTTCACAGTTTTTGTTCGTGGTTTTTGCGTCGAAACGCTGCGGCCGCCGGTTTGAGTCCCTACTTTGGTATCTACGATGATGATGACGCTTTGGCCCTCATAAAGACGGTCGTTCCCGGACATTTGCCGGCCGGAGAAGTAAGAACTCTGCAAAATGCGATTAGTCGTGCCAAAGACGACAACTTAACACCAGATGATGACTTGGGGGGCATTTCTGCGCACCCGGAATTCCCCGAGGTTTTTCGCCGGTACGAAGAAAAGCTAGCTGCCTCGGGAAACGTAGATTTTGGTGGGTTGATTCAAAAAACACTGATGGTTTTGCATCGTGAACCGGCCATCACGTCCCGTCTCAGGCAAAAATTTCAGGTTGTTCTGGTCGATGAATACCAGGACTGCAACGGAGCGCAATCGCTACTTTTAGAAGCTCTCTACGGTCCGCAAACGTGGTTGGCTGTGGTAGGGGATGATGACCAATCCATTTACCGCTTTCGTGGTGCTGATGTCAGTCATATTTTGAACTTTCCTCAAAAGTTTCCTGGAACGGTCATTGTCCGACTTGAACAAAATTACCGGTCCACCGGCGCGATACTCGAGGTCGCGTCACAAGTTGTCGCCCGAAATCAGGGGCGGTTGGGTAAAACCCTGTGGACAGCCAACCCTGTGGGGCGCAAACCACGGCTCGTTTTTCATAACGACCAGGATGATGAGGCGGCCTGGGCGGTGGATCTTATTAAACGGGCGCCTTTGACCGAAACCGCCATTCTTTATAGGACGAACGCGCAGTCCCGTGCCTTTGAATCGGCCCTCGTTCGGGCTAAGTTGCCTTACCGTCTGGTAGGGACAGTTCGTTTTTATGAACGCGAAGAAATTAAGGACGTTCTAGCCTGGTTGCGACTTTTGACCAACTCTCGCGATGAGGTTTCGTTTCAACGGATAGTGAATAAGCCAGCTAGGGGTTTGGGCAAGTCTGCTCTTTCGATTGTCGAACGGCACCGAACCAGCGATTGGCTGGATGCTTGCGGGTTGGCATTAGGCGAACTGAAAGGCAAGGCCAAGGCTGGGCTTGGGCAGTTTCTGGATCTTTATGCCCAGCTGAACGGCGCATTGATGAACTGCCGAAATCTTTCTGTCTTAGTACAGCAAGTGATTGAAGATTCAGGCCTAGGTGAGCATCACCGTCAAAATGAAGACTTGGGAGAGGCCAAAGAACAGAACTTGGATGAACTGGTAAACGCCGCGGCACCGTACCCAGGGACGATCGAGGGGTTGACCCAGTTTTTAGAAAATGTGGAGCTGGATGCCGCAGGGACTTTGGACGAACAACCTGGTGTAACGACCCTCATTACGATGCACAATACCAAGGGCCTTGAGTTTGACCGTGTCCTTGTCACAGGGCTCGAAGATGGGCTTTTTCCTCGCGATACGTTTGACCCCCAAGAGATCGAAGAAGAACGCCGGTTGTTTTATGTTGCCGTCACCCGAGCCCGTCAGGAACTTTTGTTTTCAACCTGCCGCTCGCGTCTTCAGCATGGCAAATATCAGGATCGTGCTCCCAGTCGTTTTTTAGCCGAGATTGACCCTGACTCGTTAGAGGTTGTTGGTGCTGGGGGGCGAGGAACCGAAATCTGGGCGGTGGGACAACGAGTTTTTCATGACGATTTTGGTGTGGGCACCGTGGTAAAGAAGTGGTACAATGGTTCGGAGTTGGGTTTAGACGTTCGGTTTGACTCAGGACGGATGGGGCGTTTTATGCCAGCCTACACTCCGTTAGAAAAGGTGGCGGCGGATGAGTGAAACATGGGAAAGCGCCGATTGGCAACTGTTGGCCAACTTGCCATCCGTACAGCGGGCCCGAGGCGACCGCCTTTATCTGGGTAGAGACAAACACTGGGTAGACCTTTGGAAACAAAACGGTCTTTTTTTAGAGGGACGCCGTCCCGAAAAACTCCTTTTAACATGGAAGAATCAGCATGCCAAAGGTTTGGGGGGCTTTTTGCCGACCACTATGACAGCTCGCTTGCTCAAGGCTGTAAGGCGACACTGGCCTGCCGCTTTGCAGGTGTTGACCTTTCGGTCTCCCGAAAAGGCTTGGTCTGCGGCTTGTGAGCTGGTACCCGAAGGGAGTAAACCCGATTTTCGACGGTATTGGTCCGATGAGGCGAGTTCGCCGACGACGACAAGTCTGAGAATAGCTCGGCCAGGGGGAGCTTCGTCTCAAGATGCTTGTCAAACGGCAAAACTGGTTTGGCCGGTTTTACCGTGCGGTCCCCTTCAGGCAAGGATTCTGTTAATCGGCCAACTCTGGGAGGGACCTCTACCTGACCCACACCTTTGTGCCGAGATGATCTCGGGGGCGGACGCCGCTGGCCTGAGCGAAGCCTTAAAAATCTGGGATCAAAGCCAATTGGCTGACAAGCAGGGTGAGCGGCTGGCCTTTTGGCAAACCCTTGATGCGTTAAGCCAGGGGCTTTTTACACGCCTTGGGACGTATTGGACTCCGCAGTGTGACCCATGCCGCTACGAAGTTCTCTTTCACTGCTTTTTGAAACGCGGCTTTCTTTTGCCACCAGATATGAGCCAACCCGTGATTTTACCGACGAGTTTGAGCAACGGAGAATTAGCGGCACTGCGCGGTGCTATCGAGGATTTTTTGCATGAGGAAAAATCATGGGATTAGCCTCGTCCGAGCTCATTTTAGGCGCTCAACTGGTGGTCAGCTTTTTTGCTGGCGTCGTTGGAGTGGCTTTATGGGCTCATACCCGCGAACCATCGTGGGTTTTTGTCGTTCTGGGGATTTTGTTCCAGTATATCAGCCTCATGCTGGATCTTTTAGACCGCCTGGGGGTGATTCAACTCAATGCCTGGTTGTGGCAAGGCATTCCCTGGCTGAGGCTCACTTTTGCAGTTCTCCCCATGCTCTTAGTGGCGGTAGGCTTGATTTTTGCTTTACGAAGCTATTTTAAACCCTAGGGTGGCACTGCGCCTCCAATACTGGACGAAAAACATCGTGACATAAAAAAAGAACCCGGTTAACCGGGTTCTTTTTGCTTTGCTATTCGCGTTAGACGAAACTCTTAGACAGCTTTATCCATCATTCGGTTTAACCGAGCGACAAAGGCGTTCGGATTTTCAAGCGGGACTCCTTCCACCAGTAAAGCCTGTTCTAGCAGGAGCCACGATGCGTCCTCGACTACCATGTTGTCTTTAGCTTCGCGTAGCTTGGTAACCAATGCGTGATCGGGGTTGATCTCGAGAATCGGCTTGGGAGCAGGGAGGTCTTTCTGGCCCATTGCCTTCATCATTTGTTGAAGCTTTGCCGAAGGATCATCGTCACCCGAAACAATACACGAAGGACTCTCTGCCAGGCGGAAAGAAACACGAACATCTTTGACGTGATCCCCGAGAATCTTTTTCATCTTTTCGAGAAGCGGCTTCAAATCCTTTTCTTTGCCTTCGTCGGCTTTGTCTTTCAAATCTTCACCGACTTCGGCTTTGTTGATGGACTTGAGGTCGATATCTTTGTATTTCTCTATGGATTGAAAGACGATTTCATCGATGTCATCGTCCAGGATCAGAACTTCGATATCTTTCTTCTTGTAAACTTCCAACAAAGGGGACGCCCGTAACGACGCCTCATTGCCACCAGTGAGAATGTAAAGGGCCTTTTGCTCACTCTTCATCCGGTCTTTCGCCTCGGCTAAACTGGTCCAGCCTTCTACCTTGGTCGATTTAAAACGAATCAGATCCAAAATTGCTTCGCGATTAGCATAATCTTGGTAGAGGCCCTCTTTGAGGACGCGATTGTACTCACTGGCAAACTGGAGGTACTTGTCCTTGTCGGTGTTGGCCAGGGACTGCAATTCCGACAATACCTTTTTAACGCTGGCAGTACGAATTTGGGACAGTACTTTATTTTGCTGGAGAATTTCTCGACTGACATTGAGAGGAAGGTCTTCGCTATCAATGACGCCTCGTAGGAACCTCAGCCAGGTTGGCATCAGCTCTTTTTCATCATCCGTGATAAAGACGCGTTTAACGTACAGTTTGACGCCAGGCCGATAATCCGCTTGGAACAGATCGTAAGGTGCCTTGGCGGGAATATAAAAGAGGGTGGTATATTCAATGGTTCCTTCTGCTTTGGTGTGGAACCAAACCAGCGGGTCGTCATAATCATGCGATACTGTTTTATAGAATTCTTTATAATCTTCGTCCTTCAATTCGGACTTTGATCGCTTCCACAGCGCACCCGCATCGTTGACTTTTTCAGTGGTGGGGATCTTCTTCGAGGTCCGTTTGTCTCCTTCACCTTCCCATTCCGTTTTCTCATAGCTGAGATAAATCGGAAAAGCAATATGATTGGAGTACTTCTTTACCAGTTCGCGAACACGCCAACTGCTGGTGTATTCTTTGCCGTCATCGTTCATAAAGAGCTTAACGGTGGTTCCATGACCATCGCGTTCGCCGACATCAATTTCATAGCTAGTTTGCCCATCGCTGGTCCAGCGCCAGGCCTTCTCGTCACCAGCTTTTTTTGTGATGACTTCGACCCGGTCGGCTACCATAAAGGCGCTGTAAAAACCAACACCGAATTGCCCAATCAAGTTCGAATCGCGCTTAGCGTCGCCCGACAGTTGAGCTAAGAAGTTTTTAGTACCGGAACGAGCGATGGTGCCCAGGTTTGCCGCCAAGTCTTCGGCATTCATGCCGATCCCGTTGTCACGGATCATCAGAACGCTGTTCGCTTCATCGATCTCAATGTCGACACGGGGATCAAAGGCCATGCCCTTGTATGCGTCATCGGTCAGGGTCAGATACTTAAGCTTATCCAGGGCGTCAGAGGCATTTGACACCAACTCGCGCAAGAAGATCTCTTGGTTCGAGTACAAAGAATGGATGATCAGCTTGAGCAACTGACCCACTTCGGTCTGAAACTCATGTTGAGACATAGAAAATTCTCCTAAGAAAGGGGATGTTGATCTTTAAATTACCGAAATCTGCGCCTCTCGGCAAGTCAATGGAACTTACCGGTCAGAACGGTGATTCGTGGGGACATCAACAGTTAATGGTTCGAACAGCTATCATGATGAGACGAACACAGCTCTCCCGAATCGTGAAAGCGACCGGCGACAAATTCTTCAACCGCCTCGCGGGACCGGCCCGAAGCTCCACGAACGACGGTGATCCCGTGATCTTGTAAAACCTTAAGTGCGCCTTCGCCCATGTTTCCCGCAACCAGATGAGTCACCCCTGCTTGGGCCAGAACCCCAGCAATTCCCGATTTACAACCGCAGGAATCCGAGGAGGGAATGGCGGGGTCTTGTGTCAGCTGGTTGTCGTGGGCCGTAAAGACAAGGAACTCCTGGCAGTGTCCAAAGTGCTGATCAATTTGTCCTTCCCGGGAGGGAACAGCGATTTTCATAAGAGTGTCTCCTTCTTGTTTGCTTATATTAGCATATGTCAATAATAGAGTGTAAAAAAAAGCGCGTCAAGTGACGCGCCTTTTATTGAATCGTGCTTATTAAAAGCGGTAGCGGACGGCAAACCCCCCGGAGCCTTGAAAGCTCGTTGAAGGGATAATTTGCATTCCTAGACCTAATTCAAAAGCCAGCTCGAGGGGAATCTTTTGAAACCGGTAGAGGATGCCGCCGGGAATCCGTATCCCCAGGCCAAAAGTGTTACCGACATTGACTTCGGCACCAACGCCTACGTACAACGGAAAATCCTGCCCTTTGATTACCACAATGCCAGGAAACTCTTGCAAATAGTTGGCTTGGACCAGAAGACTAGTCTGACTATAAAAACTCCAGGCCGCTTTGGCTTCGAAAGATTGGGTATCGGTAAAACCATAGCGCACCGTCAGGCCTGTAGGTTCTCCCAAAAAGGCACCGGCAGCCCAACCCTTGGCCCCTGGCGCTGTGGTCTGAGCAAAAGAGGCCACGGCCAAACCCAAGGCTAACCCGGCGACCAAAAGAGCTCGGGGGGCATGAAAAATACGATTCTTCATGTACTACTCCTTAAAGTATTCATAAACATTTATCGGCACGCACAACATCTAGAAAATTGTTCACAAAGTCAAGTCCGTCGAAAATCTAGGCTTTGAGAGACGCTTGGCGCTTGTAGTGGTCTTCGAGCACTAAAGCGGCCATCGCTTCGATCACAGGCACAATCCGTGGGCAAATACAGGGGTCATGTCGGCCAATGGTGCGAATTTCGTTTTCTTGGCCGTCAAGGTCAATGGTGTGTTGGGTTTTCGAAATGGATGACGTGGGCTTGACGGCGGCTCGAAAGACGATCTGCTCGCCGGTTGAAATTCCTCCCAACGTCCCTCCGGCATTGTTGGTGACAAATCCGTTGCGGTCCATCGGGTCGTTATGCTGGCTCCCCAAGAGGTCGACACAGCCGAATCCGAGGCCCATTTCAAACCCTTTGACGGCCCCCAACGACATAATAGCCTTGGCTAAATCGGCCTCGAGTTTGTCAAAGACCGGCTCGCCCAAGCCTGGTGCGACCCCATCGATGTGACATTCGACGATGCCTCCAACGCTGTCGCCTTCGCTAGCCAAGCGTTCAATGATGGGGATCATCTGAGCCGCGGCATTCAAATCAGCCGCCCGCATCGGATTTTTTTCTATTACCGAGTAGTCAACGCTTTCGCACGAAATTCCCGCACAACGGCGCGTAAAAGCCCGTATCGTGACACCTCGGCCTAAGAGGATCTTTTTGGCCACAGCACCTGCGGCGACACGAGCCGCCGTTTCGCGACCCGAGGCCCGACCTGAGCCGCGGTAATCGCGGATTCCGTACTTGGTCAGATAGGTGAAATCCGCATGGCCAGGGCGAAACTTGTCCTTGATATCGTCGTAAGCGCTTGACTGAGCGTCTTTGTTGTACAAGATCATCAAAATGGGGGTGCCAGTTGTCTTTCCTTCGAAAACACCCGAAAGCAGGTGGATAGTGTCGGGTTCTTGTCGGGGTGTGGTTACCGATGACTGACCGGGTTTGCGCCGGTCTAGCTCCTTTTGAATGTCGGCTTCGCTCAATTCTAAAAGGGGCGGGGCTCCATCGAGGACGACACCAACGGCCCCTCCGTGCGACTCGCCAAAGGTGCTGATTTTAAAACTATGGCCAAAACTTGATCCGGGCATGCTTATTCTCCTGTGGGTCGATCTAGTGATTCAAGGCTTTCACTGAGACGGCGGAACGCAGTATCGAGGTCAACACCGTTCAGCTCAAGTTCTAACGTACAAACTTCACGCATCCGCAAGGTTCGTTCTCGGTACAAGACTTGGAAGTCCTCCCAGGGGTGCACGGGTGACAAGAAAGCGGGGAGTCCCCCTTTAAGGATGCGCTCAAAGAGGAGCTCGGGTTTTTCTTTGAGATGGATAAGAACGCCGATACTTGCCAAATGTTTGACGGCCGGGGGGTTGTCAATCGTACCACCTCCCCACGCCAGAACGAGGGGGGCCCGTCTCATTTCCTGAACTGCTCCAGCGGCGGCCAGGGCTTCGAGGCGTTGAAAGAGCTCTTTTCCTCCGGCACGGAAAACGTCTCGCGCAGAGCGTCCCTGGGCTTCGGGGAGATTTTCTAGCAGTTGATCACGATCGCGAAAGGGGAGACGCCGAACCTGGGCGAGCTTTTTGCCCAAACTGGATTTTCCCGTATGTTTCATCCCTAAAAGCTGTACTGTCACAGCCTTACATTACCCGGAAGAGCTAGACTCGTCCAGCTGGCGAGGAATTCAAGAAATGGCTGGGGAAGTTATTCCAGCAGGGGAACGCTCAGGTCCTCGAGTTCGGGTACCATCAGGGGAAGGCGAAAGGTGGTTCCCACTCCCTCCAGGCTTTCAATCTGCAGGGTGGCCCCTAGCTGACGAGCCATATCAAAACAAACCGTTAGCCCTAAGCCCTGGCCTTGTTCCCGGGCCGTACCCGTCGTGGTAAAGGTGCCATTCTGGGCACGAAGGCGCTCGAGGTTCTCTTTGCTGATTCCGACACCAGTATCAGTGACGCTCAACTCGGCACCACCCGAAATCTCACGTCCCGTCACGGTAATTTGCCCGCCTGGCCGCGTAAATTTGAGTGCGTTGTGCACGAGGTTTCGCAAAATGGTGGCTAACATGGTTTTATCTGAGTGTATTTGAGTGTTGAGGTGAAGCTCGGCTTTTAACGTTATCGCTTTGTCCCGAGCCATCAGCTGAAACAGGGTAAAGACTTCTTTGACCAAAGGGTCGAGCGGAAAGGTTGTTAGCCGTGGGGCTGTGTCACCTTTTTGCAGGCGAGCCCACGACAGCAAGTTTTCTAAGAGCTGAAGCAGACTTTCAGACGAACGTCGCATATCCTGAAAGATTTGGTCCCAGGCCGGTGGGTCAAACAGCTTTTGGTCATCCACCCAGATGTCTAACAGTTGCTTAATTTTACTCACCGGCCCCCTAAGATCGTGACTGATGATCGAAAAAAGCTTGTCTTTGGTCGCATTGAGGTCTTCGAGTTTTTGTTCGCGCTCTTTTCGTGAGGTGATGTCGATCAAAACCCCCAAGAAACCAATGTCTTCGTTTTCAGGCACTTCGAACTGAAGAACGTACAAAATAAACGAGTGCAGAGTTCCATCGGCGTGAAGCAGTTCAATTTCTTCTGCAGCCATCGATTCGCGCGACAACAAATCAAGGTCGATTTTGTCAAAGGTGGCGCCATTTTGAGGCCCCAGGGCCTCGGTGTTTGTTTTGAGGGTGAGCTGATCCTTGGCAACGTCGAGAACAACGCCAAACGAGAGGTTAGCACTAAAAAACTTTCCCGTTTTGGTTTTGTAGAACAAGGGTATCGGGATCAAATCGATCAGGGTCTCTAACAGCTTTTGCTGGGCCTGCTGTCGGGTTTCTTGTACGCTTGAGTTTTGACGTGACAAAACGGTAAGGGTAGCCCACACCGAGACCTGAACCCAAAGGAAGATCAGGCCTTGCCGATCAAACGCTGGCAGAAGTATCCCGGACAGGAGGTCGATGCCTAATAAAAGGAGGGCGGCAGGGAACACGGTTAGTCGAAATACCGCAAATACCGTCAATGCCAGGGCCCAAACCCACCAGCCCCAAAGGGCGTGCGCCCCGGCAAAAACTAGCGTGACCACGGCGCTAAGGCCTAACAGCAGAAAGGCCGCTGGTTCGGGATGTTTCCAAAGGCGAAACACCGTCACGCCCGCCAAAGTCAAAAGAACAACGGCGTGAAGTGCCCATAGGGGAGTCGGGACGACGACCAAGGCCCCCAGGGTTAAACTGGCTTCGGCATAGAGAAGGAGGTACGCCGCTTGGCGGCAAAACTGTTCCGAGCGGGGAGGCCGCAGAAGTTTCACCTCAACAGGATAGGATGAACTGAGGTTTCTTGCAAATATTCTCGCTGAAATTTATAGTCTTTCTTATGCCAGAAACACGTTTAGAATCCGATTCCATGGGGAAAATCCCCGTCGAGGCCTCCCGCTATTGGGGTGCCCAAACCGAACGCGCCCGGTTGAACTTCCAAGTTTCACCGTATCGTGCTCCGCAACCATTTCTCAGAGCGTTGTGCGCTGTCAAGGGTGCCTACGCCCAAGCCAACCAGGAGCTGGGGGTTCTGGACCACCGTTTGTCTTTGGCGGTGTTGCAAGCGGCTCGCGAAGCCCAAGAGGGTAATTTTGACGAAGAGTTCCCCCTCGACGTGTTTCAGACCGGGAGTGGTACTAGCTGGAACATGAACGCTAACGAAGTTTTGGCGGGGCGCGCCAATGAGATCCTGACGGGAAAACGAGGTGGTAAAGCACCCGTTCACCCTAATGATCATGTGAACGCAGGGCAATCTTCGAACGATGTGATTCCTACGGTTCTGAATATTTCGTGCCGCCTGGAAACAGAAAGGCTTTGCCAGGCCTTAGAAGGGTTGGCGGTGGCTTTTGAAACCAAAGCGCACGAGTTTTCAACAGTCATCAAACTGGGGCGGACGCACCTCCAAGATGCTGTTCCCATGACGCTGGGGCAAGAAGTCGGGGCTTGGGCACGCCAGGTTCGGTTGGCGGTCGAGCGGCTACGAGGGGTTTACCCCCGTCTCGAAGAGCTGGCTTTGGGGGGCACTGCCCTTGGTACCGGTCTCAATGCTCCCGCCACGCTAGCTCCCCGAGCGATTGCTCAGTTGGCGCGATTGTACGGTGTTCCCTTTCGTCAGGCTGAAAACTTATTTGAAGCGATTTCGGCGAGGGATGCGCAGGTAGAGCTGATGGGCGCCCTCAATAGCACGGTGGTATCGCTTATGAAAATCGGTAACGACCTGCGGCTTTTGTCGAGCGGACCGCGGACGGGGTTTGGCGAAGTTCTGCTCCCCAGCCTTCAACCGGGAAGCTCCATCATGCCCGGCAAGGTGAACCCCGTCATGCTCGAGGTTTTGATTCAAGCTTGTGCGCACGTGATGGGGGTGGCGGTAACGGCGACCATTGCCGGACAAAACTCGCCGCTTCAGCTGAATATCATGATGCCCCTGTTGGCGCACGAAATCTTATCGTCGTTAGATTTGCTGACCCGAACAGTGGAGGCCGTCAACGACAGGTGCATTCAAGGATTGGTGGCCAATCGGCAACACTGTGAAGAGCAAGTCGAGCGCTCGCTGGCGCTGGTGACGGCATTGGCGCCCGTTATCGGGTATGACAAAGCGGCGCAAGTCTCTAAGACGGCGCTGGCCTCGGGAAAGACTTTACGAGAAGTTCTGCGGGACGATGGGCTTCTTACGAGCGATGTCGAAGCGTTACTCGACCCTCGAACCATGCTGGGCCCCGAGAACCAATCGTGAAGTTAGAGCACCTACTTTTTGTGGGGCTCCTGACGATCCTGAGCGCAGGAACGGCGCACGGTCTACCTGTGCTTCACTGGAGCGGGCTAACGCTCGCCACCTACAACGATAACTCGCCATATTTGTACTGGACCCCTGACGGCAACCTCTCTGTCGGGGTCGGCCGGGGGCCCGACGACCAGTTTACGGCCGGTGGTTTGGTCAGTGCACAGGCGAAAGTGCACTCGCGGTGGGTAGACGCCCTGAGTATGTCACTAAACTATGCCCTGTATACTGACGACCAGTATTACAGCATCGGGGCTATTGGTGTCCCCACGCATCCGGCCTGGCGAGAAGATGTGTTGTCGTTTTTAACGCAGACGCAAAAAGCCCTGGGCCCTTGGTCGTTGTACACCGGGGCAGGGGTGGTGATTCGGGGCAATCTTGGGGGCCAGACCGTGCAAGATTCGGTGCACCTGACCATCAATGATCAGACCTTCAACCTCCCTTATGCCTCGTTTGGCATCGGACCGCTGGTGAGCGCCGGGGTATCGTACGACGCCTGGGCCTTTGACTACCAGCAGTGGTCGGGGCAGATCAGTGGATGGGCTCGTGGGGTTTGGGATGTGTTAGGGGTGGCAAATTCTCAAGCGGATTTTTTGGCCCGGGCGCAGATTTTTACGGGAGCGGTGAGCTTTGACCTAAGTGCCGGATGGAGGGCCTCGCACCCTGGTACTGATGCGTTTTTAGCGTCAATGTATTCGGGCGGCTTTTTTGAGGACACCAGCGTGAATTTAAACTTCGGGGGCTTTTCGTTCCGAGCCGGTTACGCGGTGAACCCCTATGGGGCGGCTCCGATCTCACAGTATCCGGCCTACCACGACATGAACCAGGAGTTTCACTGGTCGGTGACCTGGGGAACGGAGGACCCGCTTCCATGGATCCTCCGTTTTTACCCTTAAAAGTTGGCCTGGCGGGGCCAGACTAAACTTACAGGCATTTATCGATGATGCGGACCAGGAGAACACCTTCGATGGCTTTCAGTTCATCCTTGAGGTTCGCTGGTACTGCACCCGAGATGTCAATGATGTTGTAGGCCACTTCACCCTTGTTCCGGTTGAGCATGTCGTCAATGTTGAGTTTGTGTTTGGCCAACACGGCAGTAATCTGGCCCACCATGTTGGGAACGTTCTTGTTGGCAATGGTCAGGCGCGTCTTGCCTGTCGGCGCCATTTCGGCCGCAGGAAAGTTTACGCTGTTCTTGATGTTGCCGCGTTCCAGGTAATCACGGATTTCGTCAGCGGCCATGACGGCGCAGTTGTCTTCCGCTTCGGGAGTCGAAGCGCCCAAGTGGGGAATACAGATGATACCTTCCACGCCCAAAAGCTCTTCTTCCGGCAGGTCGGTGATATAGCCACCCAAGTGGCCCGACGCCAGCTCGGCCTTGATCGCCGCATTGTCTACCAGGCCGGAGCGGCTCAGGTTGATGATGCGGGCTCCCTTCTTGGTACGGGCCAGGCGTTCTTTGTTGAACAGACCCTTGGTTTCAGGAGTCAAAGGAACGTGGATTGTGATGTAATCCGATTCAGCAACAAGCGCATCCAGGCTAGCGGCTTTTCGGACGTTGGTGTTGAGTTTCCAAGCTGCTTCGATACTAACATAGGGGTCGTAGCCAATGACCGTCATGCCTAATGCCACGGCGGCGTTGGCCGTCAGCACACCCACGGCACCCAGACCGATGACGCCCAGAGTCTTTCCCTGAATTTCAGGGCCGACAAACTGGGCCTTGCCCTTTTCTACCAGCTCGGGAACCTCGTCGCCCTTGCCTTTAAGGGCCTGAGTCCAGGCTAAACCCTGAACAATTTTGCGGCTGGAGAGCAGCATGGCGGCAATCACGAGCTCTTTGACCGCGTTGGCGTTGGCACCGGGGGTGTTGAACACCACGATGCCCTTTTCGGTGCATTTGGCAATCGGAATATTGTTGGTGCCGGCGCCGGCCCGGGCGATGGCCATGAGGCTGGCTGGCAGATCAAGGGTGTGCATGTCCTGACTGCGGACCAAAATTGCATCGGGGTTGACGATCTCACTGGCGGTTTCGTAGTTGTCGCGAGGCAAACGGTCCAGGCCGCAGGCGGCGATTTTATTTAAAGTCTGAATTTTATACACAGGGTACTCCTTGTTAGGCGTTATTCTTTTCGAAGGCTTTCAGAAAATCGACCAGTTTTTTTACGCCTTCGACAGGCATGGCGTTGTAGATGCTGGCACGCATTCCGCCCACTGAACGATGTCCTGCGAGGTTCACCAAGCCCACGGCTTCGGCCTCTTTTACAAACTTCTTGTTCATGGCCTCGGCGGCTTCAGCTTCGGTGACCCGGGTCAAGAAAGGAACGTTCATGAGCGAGCGGTCTTTCTTTTCGACGGGGCTGTAAAAGAACTTGGACTGATCCAGGTAGTCATACAGAAGCTTGGCTTTTTCAGCGTTGCGAGCGAACAGGGCTTTAGTTCCACCGTTTTCTTTAATCCACTCCAGCACCAGACCCACAATATAAATCGAGTAACAGGGAGGGGTATTGAACAGGGAACCGCTGTCAGCATGAACTTTAAAGTCCAGCATGGCGGGTAGGCCAGCGGGGATTCGGTCCATAAAGTCTTTGCGGACGATGGTCAGGTTGACACCGGCGGGCCCTAGGTTCTTTTGGGCACCCGCAAATACCAGGGCGAACTTGTTGATGTCTAGTGGTTCTGAAAGAATGCCAGAAGAAATATCAGCAACTAAAGGAACCTTGACGTCGGGCAGGGTGTGATACTGGGTGCCCTCGATGGTGTTGTTGTAGCAAATATAAAAGTAATCGGCTTCGGGGTCGCTACCCACGATGGGGGGCAGATACGACCATTTCTTGTCTTTAGAAGAACCAACGATGTTAATTTTGCCCAGCTTGGCGGCCTCTTCGACGGCCTTTAGGGTCCATGCCCCGGTTTGGACAAAATCAGCCTTTTTGTTCTTGGTCATGAAGTTCAAAGGAATCATGTGGAACTGAAGACTGCCTCCGCCTTGAAGGAACAGCACATGGTAGTCGTCGCTAACCCCCAAAATTTCTCGGGTGAGGTCTTCGGTCTTTTTAATGATGCTTTCGTACTGTTTGGAGCGGTGACTCATCTCCATTACCGACTGGCCAGAGCCGTTCCAATCGAGCATTTCTTCTGCGGCCTTCTTGAGGACGGGCTCGGGCAGCATGGACGGCCCGGCGGAAAAGTTAAAAACGCGTGCCATGATCAGCACCTCCTGAAAGCGAGTATACGGACCTTAAGGCGCCCCGTCGAGCAACCTGTTAAATTTTTAACAGGTTAACAACACTCCCCGAGATCGTTTACAAAAGGCCTGCTTTCTTCTATGGTTCGTCCAGGGGGGCGATCATGTCGAAACTTGTCGTGGCGTTAGCGGGTTTGGGGACAATTGGCACAGGTCTGGCCCGGCTTTTGGCCGAGAATTCTGTGGCTCAAGAACGGTTGGTGCTTAAATCCGTTTTGGTTCGTGACGCCAGTAAACCCCGGCCGTACCTTCCTGCCTCGGCCCGGCTCGTGACCAACCTCCAAGACGTGATTGGTGACCCTGAAATTGATGTCGTGGTCGAGTTATGGGGAGGCGTCGACGCCGCGCTGAAGTTGTGTCGGAGCGCTCTGGCGGCAGGCAAGCACGTGGTCACTGCCAATAAAAACCTCCTGGCTGAAAAGGGGCCCGAATTGTTTGCTTTGGCCCGCGAGAACGGGGTGACAATCGGGTTCGAAGCCAGCGTGTGTGCTGGGATTCCCATTATCCGTGTCTTGCGCGAGGCCCTTCGTGCGGAGCGCATCCTTTCGGTGGAAGGCATTGTGAACGGCACGACAAATTACATTCTTACTCGCATGAGCGAAGCGCATATCTCGTATGACGAAGCCTTGAAAGAGGCGCAGGAGAAGGGCTACGCCGAACCGGACCCCACCTACGATGTTACCGGTAAGGATGCCGCCTGCAAGGCCGGAATCCTGGCCAGTCTGGCTTTTGGTAGCTTTGTCGATTCCCAGCGGATACCTACCAGGGGGATTGCGACCCTTGGCGCCGAAGATGTGCGTCAGGCCGAAGCGATGGGGTACCGTATCAAGCTGATCGCGGCGGGGCGGCGTACAGCTTCGGGGGCCTTGGATGTAGAGGTTGCGCCCGTGCTGCTGCCGCATGATCACCCTTTGGCGTCCGTTCGCCTCGAGTACAACGCGGTCTTGGTCGAAAGTCAGGGTTTGGGCCGAACCGTGTACTCGGGCAAGGGAGCCGGGCCTGCCCCCACGGCGGTGTCGCTACTGGCTGATTTGCTTGATGCGGCCGATGGTCGGGCCCTTCCGGCAGACGACGCGGGCTTTACAGCTAATCCTGCGGTTCTTGAGCCGCCTCGTGATCAGATTGACCGCTACTATGTGCACCTCTGTGTCCCCGACAAGCCCGGGGTGTTAGCCAAGGTTGCCGGTGTTCTGGCCACCAGAGATGTCAGTCTGGCAAGTGTTCTTCAGCCCGAGGCCGAACCGGATGCCCAAAGCTTCATCCCATTGATTTTGACCACTCACCGGGCCCGGCGCGAAAACCTTGACGCGGCCTTAACGGAACTTAAAAAAGAGCCCTGGGGCAAGCAAGTCGTCTTACGGATTCAGGACCGCTAACATGTCCGAAACCATTTTAAGCTTTCATGGAATCGAAGAGACCCTCAAAGAACCCCCCGCTGGGGCGGCGTTGTATCTTGGTAAGCGCCATGCTCGTACCGAGGCCTTGGCCGAACTGGCGCGGAAAGGCCATGTAGCGGTTCAAGTTTTATCCGAAGACGAGTTTCGCCGTCGTTTTGGTCCTGAAGCACGCGGGGCGGCCCTGGTGCTCCCCGAAGGGCGAAAGACCCGCGAGACTACCTTAGAGAGTGTGTTGTCCCGCATGGGCGACGAGGCCTTGGTTGTGTTGCTGGATGGCGTAACCGACCCGCAGAACTATGGGGCGATTTTGCGCAGTGCCGACCAGTTTGGTGTCGATTTGGTAGTTCTTCCGGCTCGCCGATCTGCTTCGGACACTCCTGCCGTGTATGCCGCTAGTGCCGGGGCGGCGGCCTGGGTTCCTCATGCCGTTGTTCCTAACTTGGCGCGAGCCTTAGAACAGCTCAAACAAGCGGGCTTTTGGGTGTACGGTGCCGATATGAACGGGGTGAAAGCCTCTCAGGCGGGAATGAAGGGAAAAGTAGCCCTGGTGCTGGGCGCCGAAGGCAAGGGGTTGTCACGGCTGGTTCGCGAGTTATGCGATGTGATTGTTTCGATTCCTACGAGGGGGCGTCTCGACAGCTTGAACGTTTCGGTCGCCGCCGGGGTTTTACTGTACGAGGTCCGTCGGGCTGACTAGACGAAATGCCCTACCTAGTGTACGCCTACTCCACGGAGGCTGACTTTGGGTGTTAAAAAAGGACTTTTGAGTCTTTTCTTAGGAAGTATTTGGGGGCTTGGCACTGTAGTGGCCGGGCCTGTCTTGATCTTGGATTACCACACCTTTTTAGGGACGAAAACCTCGACCCTTGATTATAGTGACAAGGTAATGGGGGAACAGCTGGACCGCATGGCCGCCTTGGGGTTTCAGTTTGTTACCCTACCAGACGCTATCGCGGGCAAAACCGGGCCCCGGCTCTCGATCGTTCTTACGATCGATGATGGTAACCATAGCATTTATCAGGCCATGCATAAGGTGTTTGAACCCCGGCACCTTAAACCGTTTCTTTTCATTTACCCCCATGCCATCGATCGGAGCCGCTTCACCATCACTTCGGCGCGTGTTCACGAGTTAGAAAAAGAAGGCTTTTTGTTTGGGGCGCACGGCTACTACCACCTCCCAATGACCGAACATGCCTGGCGCACCGACCCAGAACAGGTTCGTCACGAGGCCCTGTGGCCGGCCGAACCGCTAACTAAGATCCTGGGCTACCGACCAACGATGTTTGCCTACCCGTATGGGTTTGCTCCCCTGGCAGTTCAAAAGCTCGTCCTTTCGGCGGGCTATCAATGGGCCTTTGCCGCTGATGACAAGATTGTCCCGGTCGACTTTTCGGACCCGCATCTAGCGCACGGCTATGTGCCTCGGACAATCGTTTACCACTGGAACCTGCCGATCTTGATGAGGTACCTCGAGCATTATGCGGCTGAACATCCGCTGAAGCACCCCGCGACTTAACTTGAGGTGAGTTAGGCTTATTTCATCGATAACTGAAGCCAAGTCATATCGTCCAGGCGTGGAACTCCCGCCTGGAAGGTTTCGACTGCTCCGATCAGATGGGGGGCTACATCGGCTTTTTGCCGCAAGACCTCGAGCAAGTGCGACAAGAGCCGCTCCTCGCCCCATTCTTCGCCGGCCGGGTTAACCTGTTCGGTCAGCCCGTCGGTATAAAACACCAGAAAATCCCCGGGCCGAATAGGAAAGCGGTAGAGTTGTGGCGAGAGGGCTTGATCAATTCCTAGTGGTAAGTTCATACACGGAAAGCGTAGCGGGCGGGCACGTCCACCCCGAACGATCCAGTTGTGGCCGTGACCCATGTCGGCAATAACGACCTCGTGCCGCCGCCAATCGACGATCAAAAAAACGGCAGTTAGGTACTTTTCCAGGTGAAAGGTTCGGATCAGAGCCTCGTTCAACTGCTGAATCAGGGTCTTTAAGCCCTTGCGATAATCATAGAATTCTAAAACGCCCCATAATAAGCTTGTGAGGATCGACGCGGCGGCCCCCTTGCCAGACACATCGCCTAGGGCAAGGAAGAGGCGTCCATCCGGTAGTTCATGGATATGGTAAAAATCCCCTCCCAAACCTTTAGCCGACTGTGAGAAGGCCTCGGCTACCCACTTGCTGTGTTCCAGACGGGCCTGTCGGGGGACTAAGCGCTCTTGAAGTTGGCCTGCAAGGGTTATGTCCTCTTGGGTAATGCGCGACAGGTACGAAAGAATGTCTTTTGACGAAAAAATCCCCGCAAACTTTCCGCCGCTGGCTGTTAACAAAAAATAAAAGATAGCGGAACGATCAATCTGCGAATGAATTTGTTCGGCGACATGAAAGAGGTTGGCATGCTGGTCAAAGGTGGGAACTATTTCGACGATGCTCCCAATCGCCTTTTTGTTGAGAATCTCTTGGCCAAAAGGTTTACCTAACTGGGCGAACAGCGCTTGTCGGGTAATGATTCCTAGGGCTTGCCCGTCCACGGCGCAAACCCCTAGGGCCCACAGCTCGGTGGCCTGTTGAAATTCCCGTGCCACTTCTTCAACACGGGTATCGTCAAGAACAAAGCGAAAACTGCTGGCTACGCGAAGGAGTGAAGCCCCGTAGGCTTTGTCTGAAACGATGGTCTGAACTACGGGCGCGGTGGTGAACGTGGCCGCTGATTCCGTGATTTCTAAATCTGAAGATTCCATCTTAGACCCCTTGCGGCAAGTCTAAAAAGGCCGTGTTAAACTTTGATGAGTTTAGTGCAAATTCGGCAAGCCTCGCGTATTGACGCCTGGTTTAGGGCATCGCCTGGCCACGGGCTGTTTCGAAAAGCAAGTACCACTCTTCGCGAGAAAGCGTCACATTGACACTATCGGCGCATGCGGCCAGTCGATCACTTCTTGTCGTTCCCAAAACGGGAACAATCTGCGCTGGGTGACGC
>JABEVK010000063.1 GCA_013044245.1 Spirochaetales bacterium
GTCAGGTTCACACTAAGCCCGTGACCGGGCAGGGTGAAGAGCGCTGCAACGCTGGCTAGGGCTAAAAGCCCCCAAGCCATTCCCAGCGTGCGAAGTTTTTGTGCCAGCGTCCACCGGTAACCCCAAACAAAATCTTGGACTTCGCGGCGAAAGGTTTTCAGTACGGGGACTAGCGCTAAGCCCACCGCCACAGTGGCCACGCCGAGGGCTGTTTGTCCGAAGATTTGGCACAGGAGCAGGGTTAGCGCGGTCATGCTCAAGGTCGATACGAGGAGTGAGCGCTCGTTGTGTTGAGAAAAATCGGCCTCCGTTTGAAAATCGCGCATACGAAGAGCCAACGAAGGGCCATTGTTCAGACCGTGGAGGTGTTGAAATAGACGTGCTCGCGGGGTCAGATGGCGTTGCCAAAAAATAGACAGCCCCCCCGCTAAAAAAGCAAAAAGTAAGCTTAAAAGATGCGGCGCATGAGGCGACCACCATAGGGGGAGGGGGTCTGTCAGGGTCAGAGATACGCTGATTCCGGCAACCAGGAGGGCCAACCTCCACAGCTTCTTCCAAAAGGCACCATGAAGGTACCTTGCCAAAGCTGTCCAGAGGCTAAGGGCAACAAAAAAGATCGCCCAAAGCACGGCCACGATCGGCGAAGGAAAGTCTCCTGTTAAGAGTTTAAAGAGGATGAGGGCGTGAAAAAGCGGAAAGCCGGCCGCTAAAAGATGGTGGACCCCGTGGGGGGCTCTGAAAACTTCAAAGGGCTTCAAGGTCAAGGGCTCCCCAGTTGGTAAAATCTCGACGGGGCCATAACACAGGCTCGCGGTTCCCACCCACGCAAGCCCAACGTCCCTGACGCTGTGGTAGGGTTTGCACTTCCCACGGGGGTGGCGTCGCTGAGACCCACCAAACGATAGGCGCGGGCGGTAAAACCGCCAGCCATTCTTCGGGATTCGTGCTGTGCTGAGTCAGCTGGGCTAAGGCCAGAATTTCAAAAAGGGGTGGTAGGTCGCTCAGGGTATGAATTGGTCCCCAACAGGTACTTCCTGACGATGTGGGGAGTTGCGCATTGGTAACCAACCAGACTTCGTTTCCGGCACTCAAAAAGTGCCACAAAAACGAAGCGGCGATTTCAACGGCTCGTTCGCTGGTTTCCCAGCGAAGGTGTTGAGGGTAGCTCGCTTGGGCAAAATCAAGGACGACGGCGGTAGGCCGGGAACGAGTTCGTTCGGCCTGGCGTACCATCAAAACGCCCCGGCGAGCTGATTCTGAAGCCGAAAGACGGTTCAGGGGGTCTCCGGAACGAAATTCGCGAAAGCTGAAAAAGCGTGAAGGGTCTTCCATAAGCTCCTCGGCAAAGTGACGCGGGCCAAGGGGTAACCCCTCTTGTCCTGGGTTATGCAGGGGGCTAACTGGCGGAAAAAGTACCAGTTCGCGTTCTGGCCAAACCAGGGTAAACGGAAATAACCCCGCCGGGTCGCTGGCCGAAACGGTGACAGGGCCCAGCTGGCGTAGTCCACGGGTTCGGCCCCTGGCCTGGTAAGAAAATCTCTGTCGCTGACCGGGTTCAAACTCCGCAAAAAACCGTGGTTCACTCCAAAATTCAAGATCTCCGGGGTGATCAAAGATCCGGCAGACACCCAAGGGCAACCAGCCGGCGTAATGGAGATCAAGGGTTAGGGTAATCGTTTCGTGAGTAAAGGCCGTTTCTCGGGGCCGGCCCGTATCGGCCGTCAGGTTCCTTTTAAGGACCAACGACCAAATCCCTGAAAAAAACACCAACAAGAGTCCGGTAGTCAACGCCCAGCGCAAAAGCGGCCAGGGCAACCAGTGAACAACAACGAGGGCCGCGCCTAAGGCTAACAACCCCAGGCCCGTTTTCACGAGACTTGTTTTCCTGAAGAGGGTGCTGTTTCTTTACCAACAGGGGTGGGAACACGATCCAGAATGGCCGTCAACAACGCTTCTGTCGTTAGACCACGGGCCAGCGAAGCGGCCTTGGCCAAAACCCGGTGTTGCGCTACTGGTAAAAATAACTCACGAATATCATCCGGCGTGACCCATGTTCGGCCTCGCACCAAGGCTAACGCCTTGCCTGTCCGTAACAGGGCTTGAGCACCGCGAGGCGAAAGGCCCAAGCGGAGGCCGGGTTCAGAACGCGTGGCGTCGGTAAGGTCCAGGACATAATCGACAAGCTTTTCTGAGGCCCAAACGGATGAGACCTCGGCTTGCCAACGCAAAAGATCGTCGGGGGTACAGACACTCTGGAGCCGATCGCTGGCAAAGGTTCCAAAGGGCAGATCGGTCAAAATTGAAGCTTCAGCGTCACGTCCAGGGTAACCTAGCGCAAAGCTCATCAAAAAACGGTCCTTTTGTGCCTCGGGAAGGGGGAACGTCCCTTCAAAATCAATCGAATTTTCGGTAGCCAAAACCAAAAAGGGGCGGGGTAAGGGCCGGGTTTGGCCGTCACGGCTGACCTCGCCTTCGGCCATGGCTTGCAACAGTGCCGCCTGGGTTCGGGGCGAAGCGCGGTTTAATTCATCCAACAAGAGAATATTGGTTTCAATAGGGCCTGAGTGAAAGCTAAACTGGCCATCCTGGGGGTTGTAAACAGAAAAGCCCAGCAAATCGGCGGGAACCAGATCGGGAGTTCCTTGAACTCGCGTAAAAGTTCCCCCAACCACACGAGCCAGGGCTTTAGCCAAAAGGGTTTTTCCTACCCCGGGGATATCTTCTAATAGCACATGACCTGGGGCTAACAAAGCGGCCGTCAACCAGTCGATGAGCCGGTCGTCCCCACGAAAAACTTTGGCGATTTCACGGCCCATGGCCTGCCGACCTTGGACAACACTAAGGCCGCCCGCAGGTGTCATGAGTCAAACTCCTGGCTACGGGCGGGGTCAAATTCTAAAAAGTAATAGACGACACTGCCTGCTTTGGTCACTCGAACTTCGCAGATGCCCAGTTTAGCTTGACGGTCGAGTTCCTGCTGAATTTGTTCCACGCTCCAGTTGCCTTCTAAGGAGGCGCTCGCTGGGGTCACAACACCGGCGTGGTTTTTTGCGGTACGGAGCACGCATTTCTCGATCGATTCGGTTGGGGGCGAAGGAGTTTGTGTGGTTAGCACTAAGTACCCGTCACGGCGATTGGCGTCTTCGACTAGACGGTCCATACGAAGAAAATCGTGCACTGAACCGATGAAAAAGCCACCACCTGTTAAGAGCCACAGTACCCCGGTGGGAATCTTGCGAAGATAAAAGCGGTGGAGGCCGAATATCCCCAGTCCACCGACAAACCAGAGCAAGTAAGCTACCCAAAGTTGGTAAAAAGGCTCGGGAGCTGTGGGTTTCGACCTAAACATAATCGTCTCCTTCCATCAGGACGGCCTTACCCTCACGGACAGCGTCGCGGATTTCTTCAAGAAACATCTGCAGAGTCTCTTTCACTTCTCGCTCAGGGGCTCCGGTCAACAGGTCGAGTTCGGCTTCGACCAGCAACATACGCCGACTGGAAATGTTCCGTTGTATTTTAAGCCGCAGAGGTTCGTCTGAACCCTTCCAAATCAGGGCAATTTGCGTTTCGGTTTTTGTTCGTAAGAGTTCTTCAAAGTCACCGTCGTAAATTTGAATCAGTTGATCGACAGTGAACAAGCGGCGACGGATGTCATCACCGAGCTGGGGTTTGACAGCTTCTAAGCCCTTAAGAATCGATTGTTCCTTGTCAAAGCTCATGTGGCGTAAGATCTCGGCCAGCCGAGCGCGACCGTCAATCTCTTCGGTCGAAGCCGGACCTAAGCGTCGCATTTTTTCGCGTAAACCTTCTTCAACTTTACGAACAATCTCTTTCGAGACCTTTTCGACCTTGGCCAGTCGCTTAATGAGCGCTACACGCAGGGGAGGAGCGAGAGTTTTAAGAAAGACCGCCGACTGTTTGTTTTCAAGAAAAGGAAGAACGATACCGAGCACAGCGGGCGATTCATCGCCCAAAAGCGCAATAAGGGCGTTACGATCTAAATCTTTCAAAAATGCAAAAGGAGGAGCGCCGCTGGGCAAGGTCTTTGTGAGAATACTTTGGGATTTGTCAGGCCCAAAGGCGCCTTCGAGGATCGCTTGGGCCACCGCTTTACCACCCTTGGGGTTTTTTGAACGCTCGGCGGCGATGTACCCAAACTCTTTTAAAAGGACTTGGGCCTCTTGAGGCGGAATAGCACGGATTTTGGCAATCTCAAGGCTAAGTGGCTCAATCAGTTCGGGGTCAAGATGTCGCACCACCTTGGCGGCTTCATCTTGACCCAAAAGAACCAAAAACTTTGCCACCTTGCGCAGGCCTGAGTCGTCTTGAAGAGACTTCTTCGCCATCGAGGGTAAACTCGTAGCAGACGGTGAACTCGAAGGCGAAAGAGGCGGCGCTGTGAACTTCTGAAAGGGAGGGGCTTTGATCTGAACCTCAGCCGCGGGGGTCTCGGGTACCGGGGGTTTTTTTTCAACCACCGGGGTACGAGCGGCTCGAGTCACCTTTTGATACGCCTGAATACCTCGTTGCCGTAGGTTCATACGACGCATTTTAGCGTATTGCCGTGACTTACGCCAGCTTTTTACCCCGCTAGGACGAGGGTGAAGTTTTATCCCAAAAAAAGCTTGTTTTTTCTTGAGTAGTGTTATAGACTCTTTTCGAATGTGCAGGGACACTATAGGTAGTGTTTTCTGCGGGAGGTAAAAATCTATGGCGAGTCCCTGGCGCTCCGACTGGCAGAATTTTCTCGGGTTTACCCGCGAGGAAATTGCGCCAGTCAGCCCGGTCCGTTCCGTGGTAACTCGTTCGGGAGCTCCCGAACCCTATGATCCGGGACGAATCCGTACAACTCTAGCCAAAACTATCGAAGGTGTCCGAGGTCAAGCTGACCCTGAGCTTACCGAAATGTTGGCCCGCAAGGTAGAATCGCGTCTTCGCGAAATGGCAGGTAAAAAAACAAGTCCTCTGACCCCTCACGTCGAAGAAGTTCAAGACCTTCTTGAAACGATTTTGATGGAGAGCGCACAGGTTGACCTGGCAAAAGCGTTTATTCTCTATCGTGCCCGTCATGCCGCGCTACGTGATGCAAAAAAATTGATGCTGGATATCAGCGAGACTATGGAAGGCTACCTGTCTGGTTCAGACTGGCGGGTCAAAGAAAATGCGAATGTCAACTTTTCACTGGGAGGGTTGATCCTTCACAATTCGGGAACCTTAACGGCCAATTATTGGCTTAAGAATGTTTACCCAGAGGCGATCGCCGAAGCCCACCAGAACGCCGATTTTCATATTCACGACCTGTCGATGTTTTCGGGCTATTGCGCCGGTTGGTCGTTGCGCCAATTGATTGCCGAAGGTTTGGGCGGCGTATCCGACAAAATTTCGTCGAAACCAGCACGTCACCTTTCGACTCTAGTCAATCAAATTGTCAATTTTCTTGGGATTCTTCAGAATGAATGGGCGGGCGCCCAGGCCCTTTCTAGCTTTGATACTTATTTGGCTCCCTTTGTTAAAGCGGATGGCATGACCTTCGATGAAGTGCGTCAAAGTATTCAAAGCTTTATCTTTGGTGTAAATACGCCCAGCCGCTGGGGTTCTCAAGCCCCTTTCACCAACATTACTCTCGATTGGACAGTTCCGTCCGACTTAAAAGATCGTCCCGCCATTATTGGCGGCCAAGAAATGTCGTTTACTTACGGTGACTGTCAAGCCGAGATGGACATCGTCAACCGGGCATTTTTAGACTTGATGCTCGAGGGTGATGCCAATGGACGGGGTTTTGCGTACCCGATTCCCACCTACAATGTGACCCGAGAATTCCAATGGGACACGCCTAACGCCCAGTTGTTGTTTGAAATGACGGCAAAGTATGGGACACCCTATTTTCAGAACTTTCTAAACTCGGACCTGGACCCTAGCGATGTCCGTTCTATGTGCTGTCGCCTTCAACTCGATAAGCGTGAACTGCGCAAGCGGGGTGGTGGTTTGTTCGGGAGCGACGAATTTACCGGCTCGATTGGCGTTGTTACGATCAACTTGCCACGAATCGGGTATTTATCCGAAAATAAATTAGAATTTTACGACAGACTGGGTCGTTTGATGGACCTGGCCGCCCAAAGCCTCACGATCAAACGAAAGGTTATTACCCGCCTGATTGATGCGGGGCTTTTTCCCTATACAAAACGCTACCTGCACCACTTGAATAACCACTTCTCGACGATTGGGTTGACGGGGCTACACGAAGCCTGTCTGAACTTTTTAGGGTCTGATCACGGCATACAGACTGTTGAAGGGAAGGCCTTTGCCGAAGAGGTTTTAACCTTTATGCGCGAACGGCTTCAAGATTACCAGGAGCGGTACGGCGACCTCTTTAACCTCGAAGCCACGCCGGCAGAGTCAACCAGCTACCGGTTGGCTCTGCACGACAAAAAGCACCACCCCGATATTATTACCAGTGGGGACGCCGAACCCTTCTATACCAATTCCAGTCAACTGCCCGTCGACTTTACCAGCGATATCTTCGATGCCCTAGATCACCAAGAAACGCTTCAGACGAAATACACCGGTGGAACAGTCTTTCACGGGTTTTTGGGCGAACGGGTCAGCGACTGGCGAGCCTCTCGCGACTTGGTTAAAGCCATCGCCGAGAATTACCGGATTCCGTATTTTACGATTAGCCCCACGTTCTCGATTTGCGCGCGTCATGGCTATCTGGCCGGCGAGCATTTCAGCTGTCCTCACTGCGAAGCCGAAGACAAGGCACGGATTGAGCGAGAGCTAGCCGAATTGCGAACACAACGTTCTTAAGGTCAAGTTTTCAGGGAGGGAAATATGACAACACAAGAGATCGATACAAGAATTCATGAGCTAGAAGACGCTTTGGCGCACCCCAAAACGTATCCCACCGAGATTTATACGCGAATTGTGGGGTACTATCGTTCTTTGGCCAACTGGAATGCCGGCAAGCGAGAGGAATATAATCACCGAAAAACCTTTGCCGAGGATGATCGGGCCATTCATGAGGCACTCGACCGGGCGTCTACGCCTGATTCTGCTCCGGTTTTAGAAACCGAAAGCTCTTTGGCCGGTTCTGTAGCAAAGGTGGCAAAGGGAGTCGCCGCATCGTATCGTCTGTATTGGCGGGCTCTGTGTCCTAACTGTCCGGCGATGAAGGCCAAGGCCACCACGTTGGCGCTTCCTTCGGTTTCGTATGATGTCGACAGTGCCGAAGGGTATCGTTCGGCCGAAGTCGATGAGGTGACCTCAACTCCTACTCTTATTCTCTTGGATGCTGAAGGACACGAACTTACCCGAATCGTCAATGTTTCTCACTGGAATACGCTGAGTCCTTACCTGGCATGACTCGAAGCGAGTTAGAGGGTATCCTTGACGCCATTCTCAACAGGGCGGACTTCAGGGACCTCGAAGTTCTGAAAGCGGCAATGGAGAGGCGCGCCGGTGACCTGAACAGGGTCGGCGGCGGGCTGGATCCTCGCTCTCAGGCTGGGCAAATGGCCAAGGCGATTCAGTCGCAAATTGGCGGAACCAAAGAAGAGCTAGACGCCATGGTAAAAAACTTGGTCGAAAACCTTATCCGGCAAAAAGTTCCCGATATCCCCGCCGATCATTTGACCCAGCTTATGGAGGAATGGTTGCCCACGACGATGGGAAAGCCTCCGCGCACTAAGCCCTCCCCTTTGCCTGCTGACGCCTTAGCCTCGATGATTCGTGACTTTGTGGCGTACTCGACGGGTACCATGACGGGCCTTCGTCAGGTCGCTATGAATGACGATATGCCAGATTGGCCCCAGGTATATTGGAATAAGTTCCCCGAGAGGGTTCGACGGCTGATCAAGGTTTTCTTGGATGGTAAGTTGCCTGCTGAAGTCTTTTGGGACGAAGTCCGGTCCACCCTAGAATCAGACCAATAGTCATACCCCGGTAGTTTTTGTGACTTGGGAGCGCCTCCGGGTGTCTCCTGGTGTCGATAAATCGGCGGCCTGTCACAACGACGCTAAATTTAAGTTACCATCGAAACTGTTTGTCTTCTTGCAGAGTATTGACTATTCGAATCAGCATTACTAGTTTTGCTCAATGGTTACCCTCAATATCTTACTCACGGGTGGAA
>JABEVK010000064.1 GCA_013044245.1 Spirochaetales bacterium
CATCGTCCCAGAGCAGTTGCCCCCCATACCAAGGGTCACCCGTTGATGTGATGGGTGAGGGAGTCGGAGTCGGTGTGGGACTAGGTGTGGGAGTCGGAGTGGGTGTGGGGGTAGCCGCATACGTAAACGAAGCCCACGAAGTGACGTTCGACAAGGTACCCTGCGGAACGTTGGTCTGGACGCCGTTGGCAGTAACCAGGACGTCAACATAAATTTGGGCACCGGCAACAAAAGTGGCATTGGTGCAGGTGGCTGACCAGTTACCGTTGGTATTCGTCATTGCCGAGTTGGCAACCACGAGACCAGTCCCATTCCCTTGGGAAACATACAGGAAAGCGGAAGAAATCGCCGCAGATGGGGCATACGAAACCGTCAGGTTGCCTGCCGTCATATTCGTTAGCGTTAACGTCCCATTTACTCCGCTCACCGTTAGATTTCCAGGGGTTGGGCTGGGCGAAGGGCTAGGTGATGGAGACGGGGCGGAAGCGTAGGTAAACGATGCCCAGGAGGTCACATTTGACAAATTCCCTTGGGGAACGTTGGTCTGAACACCGTTTGCTGTCGTGAGAACGTCTACAAAGATGACAGCACCAGACGTAAAAGAGGCATTGGAGCAGGTTGCGGTCCAAGTACCGGAGGTATTGGTCATCGGTTGATTAGCAACCACCAAACCAGTTCCGTTTCCCTGTGAGACATACAACGCCGCTGAAGAGATGCTTGCCGAAGGCGCATAAGTCACTGTTAAATTGCCTGCGGTCATGTTGGTGATTTCGAGACTGCCATTGGCACCCGAAACAGTAAGTCCTGAGCTTGTGGGAGTTGGTGTTGGCGAGGCCGTTGGTGTCGGTGTTGGTGAAGAAGCGGCATACGTAAAGGACATCCAAGTCGCCACATTTGAAAGACTACCGCTGGGAAGTGTGGTTTCGACGCCATTATTATTCTGTTCCAAAGCAACATAAATCAACGCACCGCTGGTATAACTGGCGTTACTAAATGTATACGAATACGTTCCAGCGCTAAAATTCATGTTTTGAGCCGCAAGAACTAAACCTGTACCGTTTCCTTGAGACAGATAAAGCTGAACCGAAGTGTATTGAGTCCCCGGGGAGTAAGTCACCGTCAAGGATGTGTTGGTCATATTGGTGACCGAGATCGTACCCGAACTACCACTCAAAGTGACATCGCGCGCCGCAGCGTGGTTTTGAGTGATGTTCAAGGGCGACTGACAAGCAGTCAAAAGTAGCACCAGCGCTGTCAGAGCAGCGCCCAGTAGCCGTTTCAACGTCAGCATAAGAGCCTCCTAAAAAAATCTTATGTTAGTCTAGGGTCAGTTTCGTATTCTGAATGTACGACTTAAGGTCTAAATATATTGCGATCATTGGTCGTAAAGTTTGTTGACACTGGAATTCTGGCTTAAAAAAAGCCGACGAAAAGCAAAATCGAATGTCATTTACGTTTATTGGATTAATAAGTTGCCCAAGTCTCTTCTGGGGACGTACCAGTGATGGCGCTTTTTAAGAAATTTCCCTTCGAATATTGAAGGGTTAAAAAACTTATACGCTTGTCTGAAGTAAGAAAATTCTAAGAATTTCATAAGTTTTACATCTTAAAAATGGTCTATAACTAAGCAACGGAGGATTTATGAAAAAACTTTTGGTTTTGGCCTTTGCTGGTATTCTCATGGGACTCGGGGGAACAACTTTTGCGCAAGAGGCATCCGGAGCCCCACACAAACAACCCTATTGGGCTACTTTAGGCCTGACTCAGGATCAAATGAGCCGCGTCCAGTCCATCTTTGAAGGCTCGAAAGCTTTTATCCGCGTCGAAAAAGCTAAGCTCGGGGTGGTTAAAGCAAAGATTCGGTTAGCTATGACTTCATCGGCACCCGACCTTAAACTCGTCGATACCCTTGTCGACCAACAAATGACCATCACTTCGGCAATTGAAAAAAACATGCTGGAAGCTGCTGCAAAGATTCATACTTTAGTCGGTGACCAGGCCTACTATGCACTTAAGGCTAAATTTTTTCATCATCATCATTGGCACAAAGAACATCACGAATTTGACTAGAAGCTTGTCAGTGTGAACCCTACCGACCGCCTCTCGCCTTGTTTTGGGATAGATCCCTTGGCAAGGCCCGCTGTCTATTGGCGTACCACGCGGAAACCAGTGATACTGCCCTGGTAGTATGGCGCAATAATGAGGCGGCCGGCAACGGTACAGTATGACGCAATGAAGTCCCAACTACCGCCCTGAGCCACACGGTACAAGCCCGATGCCCCTCCCTGATAATCGATTGTCGCCGTCGTCGGGTAAATCCCAATCCAGTCCCATTCCCATTCCATGACATTCCCGCTGAGGTCAAAAATCCCTAATTCATTCGAGGTCTTCGTTCCAATGGGTTGGGTTGAAATATCATCATTAGTGTAATACCAGGCGTAGTTCCCTATGTACTTTTGCCCCCCGGCAGGCTCGGTACTTCCTGCGTAGCCCTTTTCAAAACCGAGAACGTTTATTCCTTGAACAATATCACCCGAAAGCCCATCACTCATGCCGCCCATTGCCGCCCACATATACTGCATTTCGGTGGGTAAGCGGTAACCATTCGCTCCGTCGTTGATTGTCGCAGCGTCCCATTTTAGATTATTACTCCTTGGTATGCGCGAAAAGCGCAAGCTTGACCAGTTCGCTACCGTTGAAACGGAATAAACCGGCGTCAACCCTTCAAGCAAACTGAGCTTGTTGCAAAACGTGATAGCCATATACCAATTGACATTTTGTACGGGGTCAGACGTTCCTCGCGAGACGGATGTAACACTTGGGTCAGCTCCCATCACCGACCAAAACTGCTCTCGGGTTATCAAGTTGGCACTCATATAAAAAGTACTTTCGGTCATATTTGGCCCCCCGGCTCGCAGGGTGAACGTTCCCCCCGCCACAGGGACCATCATCCCAATATCGGGAGTATTCTCAAAAGGCAACGGAATCATCCTGATCGTAACAGTGTTCCTTTGGTTGCTGTGAACGATGAAGTCTGATGTTAACCCATTCCATACCACCGCGTTACTGGCATTGTACGCATACGCCCAAAAGTCGGTTGTACCCGTGGCATGAACCAGAAAACTCCCCCTCCAGGCTGAATATCCTTTGGTTAAGGTTCCCGTTCCTTCGCTGGTGCCGTTCTGAATAGCAACAATCAAAACGCTGGTAACAGAGTCATCGTTCATGAGTCCCGGTGAGGAATTTGGTGACACTACTCTAACGTTAATCGCAGTATTTTCACTTGCCTGGGCATACCCAATAGCCAACAGCGTCATGTATACCAAAAAAATTGCCCTGAGTTTTCCTGGTGGTACCATCATTCTTCTTGCCACAATATGTCCCTTTGTCTTTCTGTAATTGGGGTCTTTTCCACTGACAAACCAACCGAAGAGCTTTCAGTTTCAGCTCATCACAAAATTATTTACTCCTGAAGGTTCCCCAGAAACTCTCGATCAGAACACCCGGAAGGGACTCCTTGGCGAATAGAGAGCCGCCACCCACAGGGCACCGACGTTAGGCCTGGGAAGAAGGTCCGCCAACACCCAACACACTTACCCGCCCCTTTATCTTAACCAGTCATCTTGACCGAGATTTTTCTCATGCTATACTGTGAAAAGGGCTCCAAGACAGGAGATCACCGATGAAGACGGTTGCCATGATTCTGGCGGGCGGTGCGGGAACTAGACTCGACGTTTTGACCGAGCATCGGGCCAAGCCGGCAGTTCCCTTCGGTGGCCAGTACCGCGTCATAGATTTTACACTCAGCAACTGTGCCAACTCTGGGATAACAAACGTCGCGGTGTTGGCTCAGCATTTTCATCGTACGATTAGTCAGCACATCGGCGTAGGCCGCCCCTGGGACTTCGACAAGGACTTTAACAGTGTCGATATTCTCACTCCCCACCACACCAGCGGAGGAAAATGGGTCAGTGGAACAGCTCAAGCGGTGTTCCAGAATTTCGATTTTTTGACGGAACAGAACGCCGAGAATGTCCTCGTTCTTTGTGGCGACCATGTTTATGGCATGGACTACCGACCAATGCTTCAAGCTCACGAAACCCGCGACGCGGACCTAACCATTGCCGCAATCCCTGTAGAAAACGAAAACGCTAAAAGCTACGGGATTCTCTCTATCGACGAAAATCAAAAAATCCGAGATTTCGAAGAAAAGCCGGAATGTCCTAAGTCAAATCTGGCCTCGATGGGTGTTTACGTATTCCGTGTCTCTTTTTTACGGCAGATATTGCAGAAGGTGTGCCTTCAGCGGCAAGAGATCGATTTTGGTCTCGACGTTATTCCAGGGGTCATTGAAAGCTATCGGGCCTTTGCCTACCCCTACGATGGTTATTGGCGTGACGTCGGAACTCTCGAGGAATACTGGCATGCAAACATGGAGCTGCTTCAGCCTTCGCCGCCGCTCGATCTTCACGACCGTAATAACCTTTTTGCTGTCCACACGACGAGTCATCAGCTCCAACCGACAATAATCAGCAATACCGGAACTGTAGTTCGAAGTATCGTATCAGGAGGTTGTCAGATCCGCGGGACTGTCGAAAACTCGGTACTTTCGCCCAATGTCGTTGTGGAGGACGGTGCCATCGTCAGAAACTCCATCATTTTTGACCGAACCATTGTCGGTCGGGGAAGCACTTTGGACCGAACAATTCTCGATAAAGATGTCGTCGTCGGGGCCTCGTGCCGCATCGGATGCGGAAGCAACTCTCCCAGTAACAGAGAACGCCCCCTTATCCTTCACACGGGAATTAACGTCGTGGGAAAATCAACGCATATTCCAGCAGGAACGACGATAGAAAGAAATTGCCGTGTTCTCTCGGGCGTACTTGAGTCAGATTTTCTATCAAAAACTGTAAAAAGTGGGACGACGGTATTTCCTTCACCTGGAAAAATTTAATAAAACATTGAAAAATACCATCAATTTGTAATCTGAATTTTAGCTACTTGCTTTGCATGGGCCTACATTGTTGTACCAACGAGACTAGGAGCCCTGAAGGCGGCAAGAAGGAGATTTGCACTGCTCTTGCTGTGCCGTCAAGAAATCCTAGCCTCGCAAGAACTAAGCCAGAACGTTGACTTTTTGACCTTGGCCAGCCGCAAGGTTTGACTGTGCAACAGGTGAAGCTTTTGCGGCTTCACGCATACGTTCAGCTGGACTTTCTCGTTGTTCTTCCGATGGTGTAGCCATCGGTTTGAGCTGGGCTTGTGTGGTTGCCACAGCAGAACTCTGCAAATTGGAAATGTTCATATACTCCTCCTTGAGTTTAAGATAAACCTTCAATATGAAGTTATGATGATGAGAATGACAGCTTCCCTGTTTTTGTTTTTCAGGACGAACACAGGTTCACCCGTGTCCGCCAAGCTTGCCGACAGAGCACTCAGACAAGACGTGATGAGGCGTTACTGCGAAGGGTTTCGGAATGCCCACGCAATCGCGATCCGCTTCGTGGAAGGAGGGGGGGGCTTTCCCCCTCCTCATTGTTTCTTTAAAAGCACTCTACCGAGCGCAGAACTCAGGAGCGAACAACCCGGAACCCGACAGCGTTGCCCAGGCCGAACGGATTGCCGTAATTCCGGCCAGCGACAGTACAGCTGGTCGCACTGCCGTTCCAACCGCCACTACGCCGGACGCGGTAAGTGCCCGAAGCGGCTCCCAGATAGTTGGTCTGGGCAGTCGATGGGTATGAGGAGGCATACCGGTCCCAGCACCATTCCCACACATTTCCGCTAAGGTCGTAAATTTCCAGCTCGTTAGCAAGTTTTGTTCCTACAGAACTTGTCGTTGAATTTGAAATAGAGTTAGTGTAATACCACGCATAATTCCCTATGTTAGTTTGTCCACCACCAGCTTCCACACTTCCTGCATAACCTTTATTGTAGCCTAGGGTATTCACTCCCCCGCTAATATCCGTCGTGAGTCCATCGCTCATCCCTCCCATGGTCGCCCACATATACTCGGCCTCTGTAGGCAAACGGTACCCGGTAGCGCTGATGTTGACTGTAGCGGCATCCCAGGTGGTATTATCAGAGGTTGGTATGCTGCCCCCTGCATTCGATATCCAAGTACTAGGGGACGTACTGCCACCGATCGTGTACGCCGGTGTTAGTCCTTCGTTGATGCTCAAATCATTACAAAACACCAAAGCACCGTACCAGTTCACCTGCTCTACTGGGTGATTCGACACGCTGCTAAAAGAACTTGGATCAGACAGCCCCGTTATACTGGCATACTCGGCACCGGTGATCAGGTTTTGACTCATGTGAAACGTACTTACCGTCATGTCTGCCGTGCCATTATAGAAGGTACCTCCGGCCACCACTTTGAGCGTCCCTATGTTGGTCGAAGAATCATTAGCCATGGCGCTCAGCGTTATCGTGATCGGATTGCTTCCTGAAGACACGTTAAACCCTGTAGTCTGTCCCATCCACACCACAACATTGCTCGAGTTTTCTGCGTAGGCCCAGAAATCTGAACTCCCCGTATTGCTTACACTGAAAGACCCACTCCATGAGGTTGACCCTTTTGTCAATGTAGCAGATCCATCAACAACTCCGCTCTGGTTGGCGACGATCAGTACCTTAGTCACGGTGCTATCACTAATCAAAGCACGGGCCGAAGAAATCCCCATTACGTTCACATTCACAAGGGCCTTTCCTGTACTACCCGAAGTGCTCACCTGGATTGAATTTGACGCCCCTGACTGTGCAGGGTTTGAACACCCCGCCAAGGTAACTGCCGCTATTCCTAAAACTGTAAATAGATACTTTTTAATTTATTACCTCACTGTGCCGTCACACTGACCGTGTAATTAGTCAGGTTTGATAGGTGTCCGAGTTCCTCTAACTCCGGTTTTAAATAATCTATAAGTTCAGAACAACTTACTTCATGTGTTTCTTTGGTCATTTTGACCTCCTGCGAAAGAGACCCAAAACAATAAAAAAACACAATGATAACATCAAAACTATTTTCTTAGAGCTATTTCAGCTTTGAGACATTATTTCTGTCTGTCAATAGATTATGATCATTTTAGTCCGAAAATCGTAATTACCACTAAGCTGGGAGATGATTATTTTTGGTTTTGGCGCTTACGGCAAAGTCACCCTTCGATGGTCTTCTAATCGCGCTTGTCCTCGGTAATCGCCCGGGTCAAATCTCCCTGTGGACGGGTTTCTCGTTTGCGCCCATTGGTCAAGAGGATGCACTCGATACTTACCGGCTGGGTAGAATGCGTGATGGAACTTAGTGAGCGGATATGCCCTTTGGTGTTGCCGAAACAGTTTCATTGCCGGGAAAATCCTGAAATGACATTTGCTATAAATTGCTTTCGACAGACCTGTTCCAAGTCCGTCTCGTTTCTGTAAGGTCAAAGAATTCGCGATTCGGCTCCGCTGCCTTAATCGCGACAATTGATTATGCCTGTCCTGCTGGCATTTTCCCTAGCCGGTTTTCACATCAAGTCAACCATATCCCAGTTTATGCTTCCATTTTCGGCCACAATTTCGCTGTCGCCGTGTACATATTCTATTTTACCGATAAACATTTCGTGGCTTCCGGTGTTGAACGATGCTGTTACTGTACATTCAATATTGACCGGGCAATCAAGAAGAATTGGTGCGTTAACCTTTATTCCATTTGCGGTTCTTACACCGATTTTTGCAAGCTTATCCTCATCCCTTCCCGAGTGGGAGCCAAGATAATCATAGGCGTTTTTCATTGAAGGTGGCGTCAGGTTAACAACAAAACAACCTGTTTCTTTTACCAATCCCCATGAATAACGGGATGGGACGATGCCGATCATGACTGAAGGCGGGCTAAAACTCCAGTTTCCGCCATAGACAACGACAAGCGCATTGTCCTTGCCGTCTTTTCCGCGGCAAGAAACAAGAAGTTGCGGTTTCGGATTAAGTACCGATCGTGTCCCCGCAGGTTTTTTATCACCAGTCCGCGTGGAAAGGTATCGCTGTTTGCGATAGTTTGCTATGGTTTTTTTCAGGGTATCGGAAGCAAGTTGTGCGCAGTGACATGATTCTTCCGGTACGTCTCCCGCAACCGCAAGAATTTCGTTCTGCGTCAACTGTTCAGCTTTTTCAAGCGTTACGCCGGTACAGATGGCGGCAGCAGCGGCTCCGCATTTTAAGGAAGATAAGCATCCGTCGGTTGTAAAGCGCGCTTCCGCAATTATGCCGTTATCAACCTTAATCCAGAACTCCATTGTGTCTTCGCAAGATCCCTTTAGCCGTGCGTTTCCGTTTGCTCCTGCGAGCGGCCCAAAGCTTTCGGGAACGGTTTTGTTTTTAACCGAGCTATACTCTGCCATAGCAGACCCCCCTTTTTTCTGAGAGTGAACACTACCACTTTTTTACCAAATTTTCTAGAAACTGGAAGCCTTTCTGTCAACAGAGAAGTGGCCTCTGCTGATCAACATTTAAGTGACGGCGACCTCGCTTTGAAACTGACTCCTGTAAAGTTCGGCGTAGGCCCCGTTCTTTTTTAAAAGCTCGTCGTGGGTTCCTTGTTCAACGACGTTGCCCTTTTCCAAAACCAGGATCAGGTCAGCGTCGCGAATCGTCGATAGCCTGTGGGCGATGACAAAGCTCGTACGCGTGTGCATCAGGGCGAGCATCGCGCTCTGGATGTAGCGCTCAGTTCGCGTGTCGACGTTCGACGTCGCCTCGTCCAGGATCAGAAAGTCTGGGTCTGCTAGGAGCGCTCTGGCTATGGTCAAAAGTTGCTTCTGTCCCTGAGAGATGTTGCTGACGTCTTCATTAAGAACCGTGTTCCAGCCCTCGGGCATCGTTCGGACAAAGTGGTCGACGTGGGCAGCCCGCGCGGCTTCAAAAATTTCCTCGTCCTCTGCCCCCTCTTTTCCAAAGGCAATATTCTCTTTAATCGTTCCTTGAAAGAGCCAGGTGTCTTGTAAAACCATGCCAAAACGCGACCGAAGAGCTTCCCGACGCAGATGGCGGATATCCACGTCGTCGATTTTGATAGACCCTTTGTCGATTTCGTAAAACCGCATCAGCAGATTAACAAGAGTCGTCTTTCCCGCCCCCGTGGGACCGACGATCGCCACGACGTGACCCGGTTGAACGCTAAGGTCCAACTCCTCGATCACGGGAACTCCTGGAGTGTAACCAAAACTCACCTTTTCAAAAATGAGCTTACCCTCTCCCCTTCCCTGAGTTTCGCTATCTACTCTGTCGGGGGTTTCTTCAGTTTCGTCCAAGAGTGCAAAGACGCGCTCCGCCGAGGCCAGGCTCGACTGAAAAACATTGACGATGTTGGCGGTTTGGACGATCGGCATGCTGAATTGCCGCAGGTACTGTAAAAACGCTTGGATGTCTCCAATCGTCACGGCGCGGGCTGCCGCCAAAAAACCTCCCGCGATACACACCGCGACGTAACCAATATTATTGAGAAAACCCATCAGGGGCATAATCAAACCCGAAACAAACTGGGCCCGCCAACCAGAACCGTAGAGCCTAGCATTGATCGCTTCAAATCTCTCGATCGAGACCTCTTCGCGGCCGTAGGCCTTAATGATGCGATGACCGGAATACATCTCTTCAACGTGGCCGCTCAGTTCACCCAGAGCTTTTTGTTGCTCGGCAAAGCTCTTTTTGGAACGTGCGGCGATGCCTCGCGTCGTGAGAACCATCAACGGAAGGGTTAGCACAGCGATGAGAGTCATCCAGACGTTGATCGTGAGCATCAGCACCAGGCTACCTACCAGGGTGATGAGCGACGAAAGGAGTTGCGTCAGAGATTGCTGGAGAGTCGAACTGATGTTATCGATGTCGTTGGTGACTCGGCTTAAAACGTCTCCATGACTATGAGAATCGTAAAACGACAACGGAAGGCGGGCCAACTTCGATTCGACATCCTGCCGCAACCTGTAGACAGTCTTTCTGGTGATGTCGGCCATGACGACCTGCTGAAGCCAAGTGAAAGCAGAACTCACCAGGTAAAGCCCCGCTAAAAAAGCCAAGAGCCGCGCCAAAAAACCAAAGTCCACCCCGCCGCCTGGTTTTCCTGCCGATTGAACCCCCGCCACGATATGCGTCGTCGCCTCGCCGAGAATCTTCGGTCCCATCACCGAGAACAAGGTTCCCAGAATCGTCAGGAAC
>JABEVK010000065.1 GCA_013044245.1 Spirochaetales bacterium
CAATTTCAGGGCTGTCATAGGTATTGGCTGGTAAATCGGCCACGACAGGAACCTTGGCCATCCGTGCGGTCATCCTCGTGTGGTACACCATTTGGTCGAGTGTCACGTTAGCGGTTGTGGGCATTCCCTGCACCACATTACCCAGACTGTCACCCACAAGGATAAGGTCCACCCCTACGGCACTGGCCAGACTGGCTCCCGAAGCGTCATAGGCCGTCAAAACAGCAAGCTTTTCACCTTGACGCCAACGAGCTAAAAAGTTCAACAAAGCTGGTGTTACAATCATACTAACCCTCCGCTTCAAGGGCCAAATCGGCCAAACGGTGAGAATAAAAACGCAGGGCTTGGGCAAGGTTTTTGCCGTTATCCCACCCACCGGCTTCTTCCCAAGCGGCGCGTGGCAAGGCTTTGAGCTGGAGCGCCTGTTCGGTAATGATAGGAAGAGCCCGCACAATATTATCGACCACGGTAACGTGAGCTTTTTTCGCGGTGCGGGAAAGTGGGTTTAAGTCGATCGTCAGAACATCTTTGCCCATGGCCACCAGTGCTTCTGTACGGTCACCGTCTTCGAGAGGAACCAGAACGACATCGGCAATAAGAATTCCTCTTGGGTCTACCCGACGACGTCCGTGGGTAATTTCGGGGATCTCGGCCGAAGCCGCCTCGCCCACCCCATAGACTTCGCCTGCACCCGCCGCTTTCAGGACGGCTTCAATAGCTTCTTCTCGACCAGGGGCGCGGTAAAAGAGGTTAACTTCTAACGGGGCATTGACGGCTTTGGCTAAGGCTACAAGCTCTTGGGGAACCAAGGCGGCGGCATTTCCGTTGACAGAAATCACCGGATGCCGGGCCAAAAGTAACCGAGCCGCAGCAGCACGAGCGGCCCGTCGACCAAAGTCTTGGGTGATCTCCCCCAAAAAATAGTCAAGGCTTTCGCCCCGTCCGTGGGCAAACAAGCCTGCTTCGGCAACAACATGGTTGTGCAGGCCCTCGACAATCTTTTCACGAAACAACAGAGAATGGTATCGCGGATGAGACGTAGGTATATCAAAGGACATGGATAACACGGCCTCCTTGGGGGTCAATGGGAGTCACCAGCAAATGGGCCCCCTTTTGAAAACGGGCTAAAAGCGACGTTACCTGTGAAACTAACTCTTCGGGTACTAAAGTATAAACCCCTTCGCCAAACATGAGCATCGCGGGAGTAAACCCTGCTGATTCTAGGGTTTGAACTACCGGTTCGAGAAGGGGGGTCAGCAACCCTGTGCGACGGGTAAACTCACTCGCCAAAGCTAAGTAGCAGTCTGGTGTGGGGTTGGCTTTGAACTCGTCTAACAAGACCAAGCCCGCGCTGTTGATTCTCGAACGCAAAGCGGGTTGTTTTAAAAGCCCTGCGGTCGACAAGGGGCCAAACACCAAAAACACGGCACGCCAAGACTCCTGAAACGGCACTGGTATGACGCGTCCCGTGCCAGGAGCACCGGCGGCGGCGCGGATTTCCATCCCGCCAGACAATTCGCCTATCACCGTCCCAAGGCCTGTGCCGATTTCTAGCTCGGCCAGGTGCGCCAAAGCCGCCGCCTCTTCACGGGCCAAAGGAGCCCCACACAGAGCATTGAGGGCCAAAACCAACGACAGGGCTCCCGCCCCCGAGGTCCCGAAACCGCAACCTACTGGTAAAGCCGAAGTTTGGGTTACCAAGAGCGGCTGTCGGGGCAAGCCGGTATGCTCAAAAAACAATCTAACCACAGCACGTGAAACAGGAACATCGGCCTGAAGCTGACCATCAAAAATGTACAACTCCCGCTCAGACTCGGCTACTCGCGAGCTTACGCCCAAGGCAACACAAAAACCAGCCCCCAAAGAGCCTTTACGGCGGGGGTCCGCGTCTTCATGAATGGAAAAAAGACCGGTAACGTGTCCCGGAGAAAAGGCCTCGGCTTCATTCATCAAGTAATCCTTGTTTATAGTAGTCAAAAGCCTGACTTTTGAAAAGTCTCATAAATTTTGATGAAATTTCCGATGACAGAAGAGGAGGTGCTCACGGTGAATGGTATGATCAAACTTCTGGGGATGGCAGCTTTCGTGCTTGCCTCAGGGACGTCGTCGCTCTTTGCGGATTCGCCAACCGTTGCTTTAGAGCCTACAAAAACGATTATTTACCCGAACCCTGCGGACGTTATTCCAGGATCTCCGCCTGCAAGCCCTGCAAGAAGTGCAAGCCCAACCAACACTGCAAGTTCGGCGCCCGACAGAAACGACTCGACACCCTTAAAACACCTTAGCTCACTTTCAAACGGCTGGTACCTCCGATGGGGTCCGTTTAAAGACCACGCTTCTGCCCTTGCCGCCTACCCCAGCCTGCAAGCCGCCTTCAGCGAACCTGAATTCAGTCAAGCGATTTGGTCGCTCCAACAAGTAGGTCTGCAATGGACTGTTTTGGCCGGACCTATTCCCGAGGCCGCTCTGGGTCGAGCCCTTTGGGCACCGCAGGCGCCTTCAGGGCTGTATCGTCCTTAGCGACACCGGTTTTAGCTTTGAGAAGTCGGTGAAAAACTTTATCCCACGATCGAACGAACGCTTCCCACTCTTTTTTACCCCAGACGCCGGTGGTATCGGCTTGTATGCCCGAAGCCCTTAAGTCAGCCATAAAATTGCGAACAGAGAGCCGTTCGCGAACATTTTCGCGGGTATAAATTGTTCCACGATCATTGATAACCATGACCCCCCGCTCCACCAGCCGTGCTGCCAAGGGGATATCTCGTGTCAAAACTAAGTCACCGGGTAGCGCTTGTTCGGTGAGAGCGTCATCGGCCGCTCCTTCTTGGGCCCCCACCACTTGAAGAATCACACTCCCGGGTTCATCAAAGGGGATAGCGCGGTTCGCTACACAAAAAAGAGGTATGGCGTAACGTTGACAGCTTTTTGCGGCAAATTCGCGAACAGCACGGGGACAACTGTCACCGTCAAGATAAACTTTCATGCGAAACCCTTTTACTCATAAAATGCTCTAAAAGCCACCTTTTTTTCAAGGACAGATTGCCAACGACAAACCAGTACAAGTGAACGCAAAGTTGACACCAGTACCGAAGCACCCTATGCTTCAGGTATGATGTGGGTACTTCGTCGTTTTTTTCTCATCTTGTTCTTAAGCACTCCTCTGCTGGCCTTTTCTCAAAACACAGGGGCCTATTTCATAATCCATTATCACCGGGATGACAGTAACTATGCTGGTTGGGGGCTTCATGTGTGGGGGACGCAGGTCGAACTTCCTCGTGCCGTTACCTGGGATACCCCCCTCATGCCCGATGGCCGCGACAAGTTCGGAATTTACTGGAAGGTCCCGATCAGTCCCGCCGCCAACAGCGTTTCCTTTATCATCCACCAAGGAAACACAAAAAATACCCCAGCCGATGTGATCGCAGACCTTACGAAAACGGGCCTAGAAGTCTGGGTTTTACAAGATGACCCCACGTTGTACACCAGTCCCCCGCCTGTTAAATTACAGAATGTCACGATTCCCGGCGAAGCCCCGGTTATGTCCGGTGAAATTCCTTTAAGGCCGTTGCCAAAACCAACACCAAAACCAAAACGACAGCAAGCTGAAACTCTCAAGGTAGCAAAGCCAGAAGCAAATCCTTCGACAATTTCTTCGTCACAGGCTCAAATCCAAGCTTTGGAACAACAACTCGCCGTGCAAAAGCGACTTCAGCAAAACTCAATACCACTCACCGTGGCACTTTTCGTGGGGCTAGCGGCGGTAGTCATTATCCTGGGCCTGTCTTGGTTTACTCTCGTTTTATGGTTGAAAGGAAAAAAAACAGTCACACAGGCGCAAGAGTCCAACACCTCGGACAGAGCCTTAGATGACCTAACAGGCTTACCCACCAGGGCAACACTGATTCAGACCCTTGAAAACGCCTTGGCAAGAGCTCAACGCTACAACCGCAAGGTAGGCGTCTTATTCATTGATCTGGATCATTTTAAACCCATCAACGACACCTTAGGGCATAAGGCTGGTGACTATGTCCTAGAAACAATTTCGACTCGCTTCCACGCTTGTTTACGAGCCAGCGATATTATTTCGCGGTTTGGGGGCGACGAGTTTGTCGTCTTCGTAGACGAAATTCCTGATCCTCGTTTTTTAACCGGAATTGCTCAAAAGCTTTTAGCCGCCGCCGTTCAGCCTTTTAATATAGCCGGCCAAGAAGTGGAAGTCACCGCCAGTATCGGTATCGCGCATTATCCTCACGATGCCCGTACCGCCACAGATTTGATTAAAAATGCCGATTCGGCCATGTACAAGGCCAAACAAGACAATCGAAATGGATTCCGCTTTTTTAGCGACGAACATAACTCCCACGCTATACAAAGACAGGCCTTAACCTCCAGCTTACGCCATGCGCTGAACAACAACGAGCTGTCGATTGTCTACCAGCCTATTCTCATGGCTGGAACCGAAGAAACTGCCTATTTAGAGGCATTGTTGCGATGGAAACACACCGACATGGGGAGCATCCCCCCACTTCAGTTTATGGAAATTGCCGAAGATGCTGGTTTTTTTCGTGAGTTTCACCGCTGGGTCATGGTTAACGCTTTCAGACAAACCCGCAAATGGTTAAGCGCCGGTCGCCGGCTTGTCCTGACTGTCAATGTTTCAGAACGAACCTTTTACGCCGATGACTTTGTTCAGGAAGTTTCAACGCATCTAGACCAAACCGGCTTACCGGCGCGAGCACTGATGTTAGAGATTTCAGAAGAAACTATACTGCTAAATTTGGTTAGTGCTACTGAAAAGCTCTATCAGCTCCAAAACCTTGGGGTACAGCTTGTTGTTGACAACTTTGGCAAAGAATGGGCATCGCTGACCCGCCTGAATCGACTGCCAGTTGATGCTATCAAAATTGATCGCGATTTACTCACTGGTGTGCCAGAGGAAGATGATCGCGCAAAGCTCATCAAAGCCATTTTGGCGGCCACGAGAGACCTACAACTTACATCCATGGCTTGCGGGGTAGAAAACGAGAAACAGGCTCAATTCTTAATTCGAAATGGCTGTTTATACTTGCAAGGGTTTTATTATTCTCCGGCTTTGCCCAGTAACGAAATTACCTCACTTTGGTCATAGCGGGGTCAATCCTGCTCAAGCTTGACCAACCATGGGCAAGGCCGTAAAATCAAGGCTGGCTTTTCTTTTTCAATTTTCCGTTATCGTATAGGAGAAACTCATGTCGATTTCCGCTTTGCAGAAAGACCGTTACAAGTACAAACCCAAACTTCCCCCCGCCTTGCAGGGCGACTTGGCCAAAATCGTAGTCGAGTTGGGGCAGGCTACTCAGTCTGTTGCTAACCAAAACGAAGTAAAAGCTTTGTTTCCGAATACCTATGGAGCCCCGATTGCCAAGGTTGTTTCGGGAAAGAATAAAAAGGCCGACCAGGCCTTGACTCTCGCTGTTGTCTTGTCTGGTGGACAAGCCCCCGGCGGGCACAATGTTATAGCGGGCTTGTACGATGGTCTTAAAAAAGGCAACAAAAAATCTCGCCTTTTGGGTGCGCTCGGCGGCCCCAAGGGTCTGATTGATGGCAAGTTTACAGAGATTAATGATGACCTAATGGACGCCTACCGCAACACGGGCGGTTTTGACATGATTGGCTCGGGACGCGATAAGATCGAAAAACCCGAAGACCTTGAAAAGGTTGTTGCCGTTGTCAAAGCAAACGGCATCAATGGCGTAGTCATCATCGGGGGGGACGATTCAAACACCAATGCCGCAGTTTTGGCCGAGTACTTTCAGAGTCTTAAGCTCGACGTCAGCGTAGTTGGTTGCCCCAAGACCATCGATGGTGATCTTAAAAATGAACACATTGAAACCAGCTTTGGTTTTGATACCGCTTGCAAAACCTACAGCGAACTGATTGGCAATATTGGTCGCGACGCCAACTCGGCCAAAAAATATTGGCACTTTATCAAGCTGATGGGCCGCTCTGCTAGCCACATCACCCTTGAATGCGCCTTACAGACGCAGCCTAACGTGTGTCTGATCGGCGAAGAAGTGGCTGCGAAAAAGCAAACCCTCGACCAAATTGTCGAGTCCGTAGCTTCTGTTGTTGCCAAACGCGCAGAACAGGGCAACAATTTTGGTATCGTCTTGGTGCCCGAAGGTCTGATTGAGTTTATCCCCGAAGTGGGAGCTCTGATTTCTCAGCTTTCAGATGTTCTAGCGCACGACCATGAAGGTCCCAAGGAGTTTGAAAAACAAACTACGTTAGACACTCAGTTGGCTTGGCTCGAAAAGCACCTAGCTTCCGCCAATGCCCAAGTGCTCAAATCCCTGCCAGTCGAGATTCAGCGTCAGCTGTTCCTTGATCGTGATAGCCATGGCAACGTTCAGGTTTCGCTCATTGAAACTGAAAAGCTCTTGGTAGAGCTTGTTAAACGCAAGCTCAAAACTTGGGCGATCGAAAAGAAGTATTCGGGCAAATTTAGCGCCCTGACTCACTTCTTTGGCTACGAAGGTCGCTGTGCCTTCCCATCAAACTTTGATGCGGACTATTGCTACAGCCTTGGCTTCAACGCTTTTGTGTTGTTCAATGCAGGCTTAACTGGTTATCTTTCCAGCATTCGAAAAACTCACAAGAGTGCCGACAAATGGACTTGCGGCGGGGTTCCCATCACCATGATGATGAATATTGAGCAACGTCAAGGCAAACCCAAGCCGGTCATTAAAAAAGCGCTCGTAGAGTTGGATGGCAAACCGTTCCAGACCTTTGCGGCACAGCGTGACCAATGGGCTGTTGAAACCGCCTATTTGTTCCCGGGTGCAATTCAGTATTACGGCCCAGCCGAGGTCTGTGATCAACCCACCAAGACCCTTAAACTAGAACAAAGCTAACAAGCTCGAACTAGGCTAGGGCTTTGATAAGGCCTTGAGTAAACTGCGGCAGGCTCCTGAATATTCAGGGTTCCTGCCGCGTTTTTTTTTACATAAGAAGCTTACATGAGCGTTTCTAAGGTATAACGCGTTCGCGAAACCCATTCCCGGCCAGCTTCCACGAGCACCGACGGAAAGGCTTCGTGATGAACAGCATCCGGAAAGCCTTGTGCCTCGAGGCAGATCGCCCGGTGTTTTTCAGGTAAGTGATTTCCGGTATAAACAACCAGAGACGGAGCGTCGGTATCAACCACCAGAACACGACCAGAAGTTGGATCACTCAGTACAGCTTCCCGGGCAAAACGGGTCGTAAGCACAAAGGGGTGGTCATACCCGCCATTGACCTTGTGAATTTGAGGGTGCTCAGAGGTCAGCCCTGACTTGAGCGCCCGCGCTGTGCGAAAATCAAAAACGGTTCCCTCTACCGGAAGTAACTTGCCAGTAGGTATAGCCTGCCCATCCAGCTCAAGGAACCTATCACTGTGCAAGTTCAACAGGTGATTTTCGATAGTCTCCCCCGAAAGGTTAAAGTAGGCATGGTGGGTAGGATTCAAGGGGGTGGTTTGATCACTGGTAGCTCGATAGGTAATAGTCCAAGCATCGGTATTGTCTAGGGTATACACCACTTCGATATTCACATTACCCGGAAAACCGCCTTCGCCATCGGGGCTAAAGTGCCGAAAGTGTACACTAACCTCTTGCGATCTGACTTCGGGATAGGCGTTCCACAGGGCTGTGGTAAAATTTTGACTGCCACTGTGAAGGGTATTTTCGCCATCGTTCTTTTCAAGCGAATAGGCCCTTCCACGTAGTGAAAAGCCTGCACCCTGAATGCGCCCGGCCACACGGCCGACAACCGCCCCGAAATAAGGTGTATTGTGAGCATATTGCTCCTGCTGGTGAAAACCAAACAGAATATTTTCCCGATGGCCGTGACGATCGGGGGCTAGCAGTCTGGTAACAGTACAACCGAGATTCAGACAAACTAGTTCTGTTCCGCGGTCATTGGCCAGGGTAAACTCCTGCACCTCCCTGCCACCCAGGTGGACCGCTCTTTGAGATAACTTCATGGGGACTCCTCTCTGACACCGTCAGATAGAAGCAGTATAACCATCAGGATGTCGGGAATGCCACCGCCAAGCATCAGAAATGATACGTTCAATCGAGGTTCGCGAGGGCTTCCAGCCAAGTACCTTTTGGGCTTTTTCTGAACCAGCAATCAAACGGGCCGGATCGCCCGCACGTCGGGGACCAAGCTGGGCGGGAATAGAATGCCCCGTTACTTTTCGTGCTGCTGACAGGATCTCTTCGACCGAGAAGCCTTGGCTGGACCCTAAATTAAAGGTGTTGCTCGTTCCCGAAGAGTTTAAATACTCTAAAGCCAAGACGTGGGCGTCGATTAGATCTTCAACGTGAATGTAATCACGGATGCACGTGCCGTCAGGAGTCGGATAATCGCGTCCAAAAACCGTAATTGCGGGAGTTTTACCCAAGGCAACCTTAAGCACCAGGGGAATCAAGTGAGTTTCTGGTTCGTGAGCCTCACCCAAATCGCCGCCATTCCGTGCCCCGGCGACATTAAAGTAGCGTAAGGCTACATACTTAAGGCCATAAGCGACATCGGCCCATTTCATCATTTTTTCCATGGCCAATTTCGTTTCGCCGTAAGCATTGGTCGGGTTGGTAGGCATATCTTCGGTGATGGGAACCTTTTCGGGTTCGCCATAAGTGGCTGCGGTCGAAGAAAAGACAATTTTTTTAACCTCGGCGTCACGCATCACTTCGAGGAGCACCTGCGTTCCATAGACATTGTTATCAAAGTATTCAAGGGGCATTTTCATTGACTCACCCACGACCGAGCTGGCGGCGAAGTGGATCACAGCGTCAAAACGGTGCCGAGAAAAGACTTGAGTCAAAAAGTTTCGGTTACGCAAATCGCCTTCGTAAAAAATACTTTTTGGGTGTACTGCTGCCAGACGGCCCGTCTTTAAGTTGTCGACCACCGCGACTTCATAGCCACGTTCAACCAACTGGTGTACCGCGTGCGACCCTATATATCCGGCTCCTCCGGCGACTAAAACAGACTTCAACGCAAAGCTCCTTTAATGCTTTTCTCTTTAATGCTTTTCTCTTTTCGCATTCAAACTCGGCTTCAGTATCAAAACTCGGCACTCCCTGCGGCGCGGGGAAAGGGGATGACGTCGCGAATATTTGCCATGCCCGTGACGTACTGCAAAAAGCGTTCAAACCCCAGTCCAAACCCCGAATGGGGAACCGTACCAAAACGACGCAAATCTAAGTACCAGGCGTAGTCTTGTCGCTTCATCCCTAGCTGGTCTAGGCGTACTTGAAGAATCTCTAAGTTTTCTTCGCGCTCACTTCCCCCAATAATCTCGCCCAAACGAGGCACCAAGACATCCATCGCCCGAACCGTCCCATCAGGATTTTGTTTCATATAAAACGCTTTGATCGCTTGGGGATAATCGGTGACAATCACCGGTCCCCGGTAGACCTCATCCGTCAGGTAGCGTTCGTGCTCAGACTGCAAATCTATGCCCCACGATACGGGGTAGTCAAAGACCTTTCCCGAATTTTGCAAAACGTTAATCGCTTGAGTATACGTGATCCGGGCAAAGGGCCGTTCGGCTACGGTCGAAAGCGTCTCAAGAAGACCCGGCTGTACCCATTGTTCAAAAAAAGCCAGTTCTTCGGGGTGGCGTTCCAACAAGCGAGTCACCAAAAACTTCAAAAAGGCTTCAGCAAGGTCCATGTTGCCATGAATATCGAGCCATGCGGTTTCGGGTTCTACCATCCAGAACTCTGCCAAATGGCGAGTCGTGTTGGAATTCTCTGCGCGAAACGTCGGACCAAAGGTGTAGATGGCCCCCAACGCTGTGGCGTAGGTTTCGCCATTCAGTTGACCCGATACCGTGAGGTGAGCTTCTTTGCCAAAGAAATCTCGACTCCAATCAAGGTGCCCTTCGGGGGTACGAGGGGGATGATCAAGGTCGAGCGTAGTGACCCGAAACATCTGTCCCGCCCCCTCAGCATCACTTGCGGTGATCAAAGGGGTATTAACCCAAACGTAGCCATAAGTTTGAAAAAACTCATGGATGCCCATGGCGATGGTATTGCGTATACGGGCAATGGCCCCAAATGTGTTGGTCCGGGGACGGAGGTGAGCGATTTCACGCAAGAATTCGTAACTGTGTTTTTTCTTTTGGAGCGGATAAACCGTGGGGTCAGCCTCACCCACAACAACAAGAGTTTGGGCAACCAGTTCCCACTTTTGCCCTGCTGCCGGCGAGGGTCTTAGGGTTCCTTCAACCTGAAAACTTGCACCGGTGCTCAAACGAGTCAGTTCTGCTGACCAGTCACGCTGGCCTTTGTCGAGAACGACCTGAAGATTTTTTTGACAAGAGCCATCGTTGAGTTCTAAAAAGGCTAGCTCTTTGGTTTCGCGCTTAGTACGCAGCCAACCGGCCACACGGGCAGGAACTTCGTTGCTTTCCTCGCGGGCCAACAATTGATGAATAAGCTCAAAGGGTCGAGCAAACATAGAACCTCCGCTAAGAGCCCAAAGACCGTTTTAAATCTAGCATTCGTCGAAAGGGCGAATCGGATTTTTTTAATTCTTTACTTCCCCGCGTAATCTTGCACAGGCTTACTCCGAGGTGCTGGGCAATCTGGCGTTGGCTTTCGCCCTGCTGTAGTCGTTGAACCAGTTCCCAGCGCCCCGCTATGTCTGTCGCCTCGTGAGCCGTCAAGAGACTTTCTAAAAACGACAAGATTAACTGAGGGTCCCGACATTCAGCCAGAACCCTCGAAAGATCGTTCAAAGCGGCGCCAAGCACCGCCGCACGTTCCCGATCGTCCATAACAGTCAGCTATTACGCCGGCCGCCAAACAATTGAAGCATCATCAAGAACAGGTTGATAAAATCTAGGTACAGCGACAAGGCACCCAAAAGTCCCAACTTTCGCAACATAACCGTATCACCAGCCAGCTCTGCTTGCATTCGGCGCAAACGGAACGAATCGTAGGCCGTTAACCCGACAAAAACCAGAACGCCGACAAAGCTGATGATGGTCTGAAAGACTCCAGAGTGCAAAAAGAAATTGACCACCGAAGCGATAATCACGCCGATCAGCGCCATAAACAGAATGCTGCCCCATTTGGACAAATCTGCTTTTGTAACCCACCCGTATAGGCTCATGGCAAAGAACATACCCGCCGAGATAAAAAACACTCCGGCGATACTGCCCAGGCTGTAAACGAGAAAGACCGCCGAGAGAGTCACACCGTTGAGCACAGAATACAGGGTAAATAATGCCAAGCCGGTTTCAAAGCTCAGTCGAAAAACGCGAGCTGAAAGAAACCAAACCAGGGCCACTTCACCCACGACAAGAACCAACCATCCGAAGGGATTGCCAAAGATTAACTGTTCGAGGAACTCATTTTTTGAGGTGAAAAACGCCGCAAAGGCAGTCAAAAGCACCGCCAGGCCCATCCACCCATGAACTTTTACCAAAAACTTCTTTTGTTCCTGCACAGCCACTTCGGCTGTCGTATAAGAACCGTACATAGAACCTCCTTGAAAGTTCAGCGCAGGGCTGTCTTTAATCTACTAAAAAACCCCGCGAGGTATCAAGGAGGTTACATACAACTCAGCCTAAGAACTGGCGCGCCTGTCCTGCCAAGAGTACCAGCTCTTGAACAGAATCGGTACGCCCTTCGGCCAAGGCCTTAATAATATGGTCACTAGCATCCTTTTGTGCAGGATCAATGTCGTAGCGAATACCCAATTCGTCGAGCTTGGCCAAAAGTCCCGGAGGCAGGTAGGGTGAATCGGGGTTGAGTCCCTTCAGAGCATCCCGCAGGTCCTCTTCAAAGAAATAGTAAACTTCACGAGCCCGGTTGTAGGTAGCGGGAGTCAACGCTGTCAACCCGAGCAGTTCAGGAGGAACCCCAAGGCTGTACAACGCGGCCGTAAAGGTGATGGCTCGGGGCAAGGTCACGCCGTCAAGACTACGGGCATAGCCAAACAGCCCTGTGTGTAATTTACGGTCACGACGCTTCGGTATAAACTTCGCCATTCGATTGACCACACCAGCTAGATCACCCACCTGGGCCTTATAGGCTTTAGTATAGGGCTCAACCAACGCTAAAGCCGCTTCGGCGTCAATTTGCGTGGCTTTTCCCGGCACATAGTGGTTTCGCAAAAAATGCACCGCCTCTTTAACCTCGTCGAGAAGATAATCGTATTTAAACGCTGACTGAATCGTAAAGGTATGTGCCGAGGGGTATTCGCGGGTAAAGCGTCTTACCGTCCTGGGGTTGAGGTTGCCTCGGAAGGGGGCCGATCCAGCACCGATAATGGGGTAAAGGTTTACACCAAGCTCTTGCGAAAGCTTTTCAAGGCGCATGAGAGCCACCTTGTTCGAAATCACAGCTCCTAACACGCCGTAGTTCATGGCCGGGTCAGAGCGGGCAAGAAACACCCGCTGATCGTGAATCTCAGGCTTATCGGCTAAGTATTCACGTACAATTTGGTCGGCCGCCATTTGGTGACGCATATCTTCCATGAGCGGAATCACGTTGATACGGTCGGGTTTAAACTGCCCGATCCAGTCGCCGATAGTAATGTCGCCCGCTTTAAAGGTACGGTTTTGGCGCGCCACGATAAAATCGTGGTAGTAGCGATAAATATGGTCAATTGCCGCAGCCGAATCGGTCATGGGCAGAATAACCTCAAAGATCGGGGCCACATCTTGTCTATAAAAGAGAGCACTCGCGTCAAAACTCCGCGGGATACTTTCGAGGGTTTCTAAGAGAATCTTTGCCTCTGCGCGTTCTTCAACGGGGTTAGGGACGCGCAACGTCAAAAAGACGTCTTGCCCCAGTTTGTGTTGATGAAAAAAGTTTTCGTAATAGGTCAGAAGTTTTTTGACAACGTATCCGTCAACCTCTTTTCCTTCGACATCCCACATCTGTTCATCGATTCCCAAATGAGAAAATGCGTAGTAGGCTTCTTTGACCTCGTCTTCGCCACCAATTTTTTGCCCCTTGGCAAAAAAGGGAACATTGACGTTGTCAGGGTGCTGGGTACTCATCAAACGGGGGATCGTCATTCCTTACGCTCCTTTAGTTATTTAAGTTAAGAATGTAAGATTCCCGACGACAAGCGTCAAGTTTACCGACGGTATTCCATTTTGACAAAAGACGGTCACAAGGTTTACTCTAAGCACCTATGAACAAAATCCTTGAAAAACGACGTTTATCTAACGACGTTTATCTGATGCGTTTTGAAGCGCCATTGATCGCTTCAGAACGGCGAGCCGGTCAGTTTTTGATCGTCCAAATTGATACCGATTTTGGCGAACGCATTCCCCTGACCATAGCCGATGCCGACCCCCGCGAAGGGTCTATTACCATTATTTTTCAAGCGGTGGGAATGACCACGCGCCGTCTGGCCGAGAAAAATGCCGGCGACACCCTTGAGAACGTTCTGGGACCGTTGGGCCAGCCCACTCACATTGAGAATTTCGGTCATGCTGTCTGCGTGGGCGGAGGAATCGGCGTTGCGCCGCTTCACCCGATCGCTCAGGCCCTCAAAGCTGCCGGTAACAAACTCACCGTTATAATGGGAGCCCGCAACAAGGACCTTATCATTCTCGAAGAACAAATGCGTGCGCTGGCCGACGAGGTCATTTTGTGTACCGACGATGGTTCAGCAGGCCTTAAAGCACTGGTGACGCAACCCTTGAAAGAACTGTGCGAAGGCCCGGCCAAACCGGATCTTGTTGTCGCCATCGGCCCCCCCATCATGATGAAATTCTGTGCCGAAACCACCCGCCCCTTTGGGGTCAAAACTATGGTTAGTCTAAACACGATCATGGTGGATGGTACCGGCATGTGCGGTGGTTGCCGTGTTAATGTCGGTGGCAAAACCCGCTTTGTTTGCGTCGATGGTCCTGAGTTTGACGGCCACTTGGTCGATTTCGACAATATGCTCTTGCGGCTACAGTCGTATAAAGGACGAGAGGAACAAGACCGTCACAAGTGCCAAATTGGCCTTACCCCCCAGGCAGGAGCCTAACCATGCATGCTACTCGTGAAGAACTTGACACCCAAGCCCGCACCGTCTTGGCTACGTTAAAGCCCACCCTTACCCCCAAAGAACGCCTGACTATCCCCCCGCAACCCATGCCCAGCCGCGACCCCGTGGAGCGCCGGAAGAGTATGGCCGAAGTTGCCGAGGGGTACACCCCAGCTCAGGCTCAACTTGAGGCCAACCGTTGTCTGCAGTGTAAAAATGCCCCCTGTATAGCCGGTTGTCCCGTCCATATTGACATCCCTGGCTTTTTGGCCAAGGCCGCGCAAGGCGACTTTAAAGGGGCCTTGGGCGTGATTCAACAATCAAGCTTATTACCAGCTATCTGCGGACGAGTCTGTCCCCAAGAAGTCCAGTGCCAAGCTCCCTGTACCGTAGGCAAAAGTTTAAAAAGCCTGGAAAAAGCCGTTTCGATCGGAAGAGTCGAGCGGTTTGTCGCCGATCTGGCACGAAGTGAAAACTCCGTATCAGTTCCGGATTGTGCGCCACCGACGGGCAAACGTGTCGCCGTGGTTGGTTCAGGCCCCGCCAGCGTCAGTGTGGCGGCCGACCTGCGCCGCTGGGGGCATGACGTTACCATCCTTGAAGCGTTTCATAAACCGGGCGGTGTTTTGGTCTATGGTATTCCCGAGTTCCGCCTACCCAAAGCTATTGTTGCCCAAGAAATAGACAACCTCAAAGCCATGGGCGTTCAGATTCAAACAAACTTTTTGGTGGGCCGAACCCGCAAACTCAAGGATTTGATCGACAAAGACGGTTACGACGCTGTATTCATCGGCTCGGGAGCCGGTTTACCCAAGTTTATGCACATTGATGGCGAAAACCTCGTGGGTGTATTTTCTGCCAACGAGTACCTGACCCGGTGCAACCTGATGAAAGCCTACGACGCAGACCGCTCGGCCACACCAATCTACCAAAGTCAACGGGTTGCCGTCCTGGGTGGTGGCAACGTCGCCATGGATGCGGCACGCTCCGCACTGAGACTTGATGCTCAAGAGGTATCCATCATCTACCGACGCAGTGAGCAAGAAATGCCAGCTCGACGAGAAGAAGTAGAACACGCCAAAGAAGAAGGTGTGCGATTTTTAACCTTGCACAACGCCCAGCGTATTTTAGGCGATGAAAAAGGTCGCGTTAAGAACGTCGAACTTTTGGCTTATGAACTGGGCGCGCCCGACGCTTCAGGGCGACGCTCTCCCGTTCCCATCACGGGCAGTGAAAGTCTACTAGAGGTCGATACCGTTATCGTCGCCATCGGCAACGATTCTAACCCCCTGTTGCGCCAAACCACACCCGAACTCGAAGTCAACAAGAACGGCAACTTTGTCGTTGACGACGAAGGTCGTACCAGCTTAGATCGCGTCTGGGCCGGAGGCGACATCGTTTTGGGTGCCGCCACCGTGATCTTGGCCATGGGCCAAGGTCGTGCCGCGGCCGCTTCTATTCACCGGCGATTAAGTACCGAAGCCTGAAGTAACGAGGCCTGAAGGTTCCCCACAACCTGGGCCGACCAGGTTTCGGGGAACAACCGAGATGCCAAGACCGCTAGCTTTTCGCGTGCACCGGGCACCACATGGGGGTGGCCCGCTTCCCAGGCTCTCACGATGCGCTGAGCGGCAAACGCAGGAGACCGTGACAGTGGTGACTCAGCCCTCCCCGACCGAGTGGCAAACGATGATTTTAAGGCACCTGGGTAGGCCGCTGTCACAACAAGTCCGGTGGGTGCCAGTTCCCAGCTTAGTGCCAGTGACCACGACCCCAGAAAAGCCTTTGCCGCATAATAGATTGCAGTGTAAGGCCCCGGCTGGTAGGCTCCCGTACTAACAATATTCAAAAGGGCGCCCCTCCCCAAGGGCCGACAAGAGGTGACCCAACGTTTGGCCAGGTCCAAAGGGGCCTCGATCAACAGCGCCAGCAAGTGTTGGTCAGACTCCCAGCTTTGGTCGGCCCATAAGCCTGCAACACCGGCACCGGCGTTATTGACCACGGCTTCAACCCCGCACTCGGCGGCAAAACCCCACAAAACTCCCCGTTCCTGCGGGCTTGTCAAATCGGCATCGATAAGGTCGACTTGGGGTGCACCTGCCTCCAAACATTCCTTTCGGGTTTGCTCTAAGGCAGAGTGTTGACGACCCGTTAGGACCAAACGACAACGACGGAGAGCTAGTTCAACGCTTATGGCCCGCCCTAGGCCCGAAGAGGCTCCCGTTACCAAGGTAGTCGCCCCAAAGGTCCCTCGAGGTTTTTTCATACCCCCTGCCGGTTTCTTCATAACCGCGACTCCGTGCGCTTTTCCCACTGGCAAATAAACATCGTGTTGGCATCGTAAGCAGGCAAACCCAGCATGCGCTCCAACCGGCGATGAGACTGACTGCCGGCACGCTTTTCAAAACTGAGCACCTGGTCTTCGTTCTCGCGGGGGAGCCACGAGCAGGTGATATAAGTTAACAAGCCCCCGGGACGTAAGGCCTCCCAACCGTGCTGTAAAAGCGTTGCCTGTTTGTCTTCGAGGGCCTTAAGAACACCCGGGTTGAGCCGGTACCGGGCATCGGGATCACGGCGCCATGTCCCCGAGGCACTACACGGAGCGTCTACGACAACTCTGTCAAAGCCCCCTCGAACCTGAGCCTCTCGGGGTAAGGTCGGTCGCAACCGACCATCCCACAATTGCACGCGAACGTTTTGCCACCCGGCCCGTGCGACACGTTTTTTCAACTCAGTCAATTTAAACTCGGCGACGTCGGTGGCCCATAACG
>JABEVK010000066.1 GCA_013044245.1 Spirochaetales bacterium
AGCGTCGGTCACCTGAACGTTGACCGAGGTAATCGCGACATCGCTCATTAGCGATCGGCTGGCGGACTGCTGTGCACTGGTCACGCCGCCGGACACTGCAACGTTCACCGTCAGAGCCGTTTGAGCCGGTTTTACTGCATTGATCGCCACAGGACTTTGGCAGGCCGTGAGAATACCCACGAGTGCTGCGACAAAAACCACAAGAAAAGTTTTACTCACTGAGATCTCTCCTTTGAGATGCTAAAGGCCCGATGACGTAACCTGAGCAAGGTTTTTTTCATCAGCGTGCCTTTGATGATTTTAATTTTAGTAAAAGTTGTTTCAGGTGATGAAATCGTAGATTGCTATAGAAACATTTACCTATTAACTTTAAGAAAATAATCCTCCCACTTTTCTTACCTGTCAACCAAATTTTTGTACCTGGGTATTAGAACGGACCTTGACAGGAACCCTCGCGGGGGCTATTTCAGAATCATATTCATTCAAAGGATGTTTTCATGTCGCGCCCACCTCAGGAACGGCGTTTAGCGGCCCCTATTCGTTCGCGCGTTTTTAAACCAGCCGAGCTTCCGGCGGGGAGTCTCGAAGAAGTTGTCTTAGGGCAAGATGAAGCCGAGGCTTTGCGGTTAGCCGATTTAGAAGGTTTGTACCACGAAGCTGCTGCCCGCTCTATGGGGGTCTCGAGACCAACCTTTGGGAGGGTGCTTGAAAACGCCCGTCGAAAAACCGCACAAGCCATTCTTGAAGGCAAGGTCCTCATCGTGGCGGGTGGCGAAGCCGAACCTAGCTCGAGCCTGGTGGTAGAGCGCAGAAACGATTTTGTTGTTGCCGCCCCCGAGAATCAGGGACAAATTGAAGATCATTACGCTCAAAGCCGGCAATTTGCGATTTTTCATTGGGACAAAGAAAAACTTTGTCGTGAACCTGATTTTGTTACGCCAGGCGGAGTTTGTCGGCCAGGGATTGGTGCAGCCTTAGCGAAGCGGGGGGTAACTCACCTGGTTGCGAATCATATCGGTCCTGGTGCTGTGCGTATTTTGGCCTCGCACGGGATTACTGTCCGGCGAGGCGCCTCGGGGCCCTTAGAACCTGCGGTTCTTGAGCTATTCCCTACCGAGTAGCTATTCCCTACCGAGTAGCTATTCCCTTCCGACTAACCGGCGAGGGTAGACTGCCTCTGGTTCAAAGGCTGCTACAAACTGCGTCACCGGCAAAAGCGATTTCCGGGTCGGCAATGTTGACGCTGAATGGGGACTTGAGTTTGAAGCTGAATGTTGCAGAAAAGGCCACAACGAAACAGAGGCTTCTTCGACTTTTTGCGGCTGGTCGTCCACCCAAAACGCGTGAAGAACGGCTCCATGGCGAGGCTGATAGGTGCCTTCTCCCGTGCGGAGGCCAGCCTTAAACTGCCCCTGATACCAAGCCCCACCCCGCCAATGGTAGACTCCATGGCCTTCAGGCTTTCCCTGCAGGAACTGGCCCACAAAGGTATCGCCATTGCGAAAAAACATAAAACCCTTGCCCTGAGGTCGACCGTCCACAAGGGGCCCCTGATACCAGCCTTTGACATAGGGTACACGGTAGATTTTTCCAGGGATTTCCCAAACAGTTCCCTGCGGCCAGCTCAAGCGACGGGCAAACAACACTCTTGTTTTCCAGTAATGCTCAGAAAGACTACTAAGAACCACACCTCGTGGCCACCCCTCAGACACAGCATGCAAAAGCGTGTCATTCCCCAGGTACAGCGCCACGTGTGAGACCTCTCGGTAACGCCCTGTCGCAAAAAAAATCAGGTCCCCGGGTTGAATTTGCTTCAGCGGAACCTTGTGACCCAAACGTGCCTGTTCCCAAGCCGAGGTGGGTAAGTTCGGAATGAGACGATGATACACGGCCCAAACTAACCCACTACAGTCTAGGCCGTTTTCGTGCCTCCCACCCAACCGATACGGGCTTCCTAAAAGAGCTGAACCGTGGCCAAAAAGAGCATCAGCAATGGTCGTTGAAAGGCTAAAAAGGGGTGCTAAAGGAAAAACTATCAGCAAAAAGAACAGGATGGCCCGCCCTCCTGTGAACGGACGGTGAACCTCGTTAGCTTGCTCAAATGCCCAAAAAGGCGTTACATTTACCCCATGAAAGTCCCCTTACGCAGTTCGACCAATACGCTCGGCCGTATGATGGCAGGAGCCCGGGCGCTTTGGCAAGCCAACGGTATGACAAAAGAGCAATTTGGCAAACCCATCATTGCCATTGCCAACAGCTTTACCCAGTTTGTGCCCGGCCACGCCCATCTTCACGACATCGGCCAGAAAATGAAAAAGATCGTCGAAAGTCGCGGCTGTTTTGCCGCTGAGTTCAACACCATAGCCATCGACGACGGTATTGCCATGGGCCATGATGGTATGCTGTACAGCCTTCCTAGCCGAGACCTGATCGCCGATAGCGTTGAATATATGGTCAACGCCCACTGCGCTGATGCGCTTATCTGCATTTCTAATTGTGACAAGATCACCCCCGGTATGCTGATGGCAGCCCTCCGGCTCAACATCCCTACCATTTTTGTCTCCGGCGGTCCCATGGAAGCGGGTCGTGTCGGCGACAAAAAATATGATTTGATTGACGCCATGGTCATGTCGGCTGACAGCGCCGTGGATGACGCCACGCTTGAAGCTGTCGAAAATAATGCTTGTCCCACCTGCGGCTCTTGCTCAGGAATGTTCACCGCCAACAGCATGAACTGCCTCAATGAAGCTTTGGGCCTGGCCCTACCGGGGAACGGAACCGTGGTCGCTACCCACGCTGAGCGGTTGTCCTTGTTTGAAAAAGCCGCACACCGAATCGTCGATGTAGCGCTAGAATATTATCAGACGGGCAATGAACGCCTGTTGCCCCGAGGAATCGCCACAAAAGCAGCCTTCATGAACGCCATGAGCCTCGATATCGCCATGGGCGGAAGCACGAACACCGTCTTACACCTGTTGGCGATTGCCCGTGAAGGCGAAGTGGATTTTTCCATGAAGGACATCGACGCCCTCTCTCGGCGGGTTCCCTGTGTTTGTAAAGTTGCTCCGAACACCCCCGACTACCATATCGAAGATGTGCACCGCGCGGGCGGCATCATGAGAATTTTAGGTGAGCTAGCGCGAGGCGGCTTACTCGATACCAGCGTTGCCCGTATCGATAGCCCATCGCTGGCCGAGGCCCTCAAGGCATGGGACATCGGTGCCGAAAGCTCAACCGCCGAAGCCAAAAGCTTTTACACGGCGGCACCCGGTGGCCGGAGAAACCTGGTTATGGGCAGCCAAAGTGCTCGGTTCAAAGAACTGGACTTGGATCGTGTTCAAGGGTGTATTCGATCGGTAGAACATGCCTACTACCCAGATGGTGGCCTAGCTGTTCTTTTTGGCAACATCGCCGAACGCGGCTCGATCGTCAAAACCGCCGGTGTTGATAAAAGCATCTTTGAGTTCACCGGAAAAGCTGTCGTTTTTGAAAGTCAAGAAGATGCCACTCAGGGCATTCTTTCTGGAAAAGTCCAAGCCGGTGACGTCGTCGTGATCCGGTATGAAGGGCCCAAGGGGGGACCAGGTATGCAAGAAATGCTGTACCCCACTAGCTACCTGAAAAGCCGCCACTTGGGTAAAGAATGCGCCCTCTTGACCGATGGACGCTTCTCGGGTGGTACCAGCGGTCTTTCTATTGGCCACGTTAGTCCCGAAGCGGCCGCCGGTGGTGGCATTGCCTTAATTCGTGACGGCGACCAGATTGAAATCTCGATTCCTCGCCGACTGCTTCAGGTCAAAGTTTCGGCCGAAGAACTTCAACGCCGTCGTGCCGAAGAAGAAGCCCGCGGAGACCAAGCGTGGAAGCCTCGCCAACGTCAACGCAAAGTAACAAGGGCGCTTCAAGCCTATGCCCTCTTCGCTCAAAGCGCGGACGAGGGGGCGATCCGCCGACTTCCTTCCGAAAGCTAGCAAAAAGGGGTCTTGTAATTACCGATCAGGGGGGCGAAACTACTGTTGGAGCCTTGTATGTCTGCCGAAGCCGTCCCCCAGATTCTTGTTCCGTTATGCCCTGCCAACCCGCTTCAACCCGGTCAAGACATTATTGTTTACCTCCGCCCCGAATCGAATGGCATTTTAACCGAAAGCGTTTTGTTCAAAGTGCTTTCAAACCCGCAATGGAAAGAAAAACTCACTCTGTCGTACCTCGCCAACTTACCTGGTGAGTTTATTTTGCGGCACCGTATTGTCGAACATCATTATGCTGTTCGGCTCGATTTCGCCGCTCGTGGCCGTTCCGCCTTTACACCATCGATGCGGTCAGCTTTGGAACGCTTTTTTGGCATTCCCTTTGATAAAGCACAAATTTTAGGTGCTTTCGAGGCGCTCCAGTTGCTACGCTTGTCCGCGGAAGAGCTGTTTCAATTGTGGGTACCGGTCTACGATATTTTGGAAATTGAGGGACAACTGGTCAAACGCCTTCACGACAATGTCTTTGTGATTAACTATGACATACCCGCGCTCTTGCATAAGAACCACGCAGGCACCGACGTTGCTGTGATGCTTTTTCGAACAACTCTCGACTACGATGGCTTTAGACCCTTAATTGAGCGAATTCGCGACAATCTCATTCAAGCCAATATGCTCGACCCCACAAAAACAGAACGCCGCGTTTTTCACTATTCCAAGGGCCCTTTTGAACAACTTCTGGACGGCCTAGGCTACCTTTGGAAGTCTGCGACTGAAAGGGCTTCGCTAGCTGATTTGCAATTTGCCCAGTTTTTGCATGCCAAAGGATGTACCGACGAACAAATCCTTCGTTACTTGACTCACCCTATTGGTGTGTTAGAAACAGGGGAAAGACGACTTGAGCAGAACCTCTTTTCGTTCACCTTGTTTGATTCGTATGAAGAGGCCTGGCGAAAAACTCTTAACTTTTCACAGGACTTTTGAGGACAACTTTGCTTTCTTCAGGATTTTCTTTCCCAGCCATTGTATATTTTGCTTTCTTTCCTTATGATTATGTGTTACGATTGCTGAAATTTTTGAGGGAATGACGGGTGAACGCCAACAAGAAAGAACCGCCTAGCATACATTATTACGACCAAGACTTTGTGGATATCTACGACAAAAGCTGGGCATGGATCAAAGATTTTTGGCAAAAAGGCGGCGCCCAAAGCGCTTTTCAAAAAGCCTTTTTTCAATACCCGCAAAGCCCTGTCGTCGAGCAGTTCGAAGCTTGCATGTCGAGCTTCTTCCTAGTCTACAGCAACGGCGTGTACAACCCGCTGACAGCTTTGGATAACTTTTACGCACTCCAGGAACCTAACGGGGCAATTCGCTCCCAATACGACTTGGAAACGAGTCAAGTCATCGAGGATCCAGAAAACCCCGAGGGAGTTCAGCCCCCGCTTTTTGCTTGGGTGGAATACAACCTTTATCATAAGCTGGGGTTGAAACGCCGTGTCAAAGATGTTGTCCCGATTCTTGAAAAACATTTTCTGTGGCTAGAAGAAAATTTTAAGCAAGAAAATGGTCTTTATTCCGTTCCTTTAACCGCGACAAGGATGACCAATAGTCCCCGCGAAAAAGCCTTTTATCCGGTAGACTTCAACGCGCAACAGGCGATGAACGCTCTGTATATTTCGGCTCTAGGTGATATTCTGAACGATAAAGATCTCAGTTTCCGCTATAAAAAAGCCTATTACTCACTCAAAACCCGGATCAATTCTCAGATGTGGAATGACGACGACGGGTTCTATTATGACCTCGACGCCTCGGGCCAACGACTAAACGTCCGCACTATCGCCGCATTTTGGACGCTACTCGCAGAAATTCCCCACGAAGACCGCGCCGAACGCTTGATTGTTTATCTACAAAATGACAAAGAATTCGCTTCTCCTAATCCCTTTCCGTCACTTTCAATGTCAGATCCGCTTTTTGATCCTGCCGGCAACGGCTACCGAGGTTCGGTGTTCCCGTATTTGACGTTTATGATTATCAAGGGTCTGGAAAAGTATGGAAAATACGAACTCGCACGAGAGTCGTCCATCAAACATATCTACTACATTCTCGATACTCTTCATCCCGACGCAAAGGGTACACACGAAAAAGGCAACTTGTGGGAAGCGTACCGTCCCACCTCTGACGGTCCTGCCGTTTGGGAAGGGCAACCTGATTTTAATCGCCCTCATGACATGGCGCAGTCGGGCCTTAGCTCCATCACCTTGATGATTGAAAACGTAGTGGGCCTGTATATCAGTCTGCCCCGAAAGACGGTCGACTGGATCGTCCCAACCCTCGAACTAATGGGGATAGAAAATCTCTCCCTCAAACGCAATTTCATTACCATCTTGAGTAATAAAAGCGGTCGAGGGTGGGAAATCCGTTTGGAATCGGAAAAATTATACTACTTTACCATCAACATCCTTGGTAAGAAAAAGAAAACCCTTCCGATTCCTTCGGGAAAATGTTCTATGCTCTTAGAAAAACTTTAATTTCTCGGATCATCTAGGTAAGGAAAAACAAGTTTCCCCGACGGTGATAAGTGATCTTTCATGGGGCCGTTCAACTCATAATTGGCTTGCAAAGCTGCTGATCCTTCGGCGACGGTTGATAACGACCAGTTGCACCACGAAATGCGATGCTGATTCAAAAAGTTCATCCAGGCCTTGAACCGATTGGGGTGGATAGCTCCTTTTCCTGAACTGTCTGTGGTACCAATCTCGGTGACAATAAGGGGGACTTTCTTCAGGGCTGCCAAGGCTTGAGCCTGGAGTTCTGCGCCTTTGTCCATATACACATGAAACACATACATCACCTGTGAATCTGGTAGGGGGTCCTCAAGCACATCTTGCGGTTGTGTACTCCAATTGGGCGTACCGACCAGGACTATCCGTTGGGGATCCACTGCCCTGATCGCGGCCAGGACCTGAACCGCATACGGCCGAATATCGCCCTTCCAGGAGACTCGAGAACCATTGGGTTCATTACAAATTTCAAAAAGCAAGTGTCCGTCGCCGCGATATCGCTTAGCCATTTCTGAAAAAAAAGCACTAGCTTCTTTAACATACGTCATGGGGTCGCCATCATAAAGAATATGCCAATCCAAAATGGCATACATTCCCGCTTTTTCGGTATTGGCAATAACTTTTTCGACAAGGTGTTTTAACGTAGGGTTGACCGTGCCTTTCTCCGGGTCAACAACATAGCCAGCCTGATTCGAGTCAGTATACATGGCGATTCTTAAGACATCGGCATGCCAGACCTGTGAAAGTTCCTTCGTTTGGGGCACGCCAAACAACCAATCGAACCCAGCAATGTTGTACGTGCTAAAACCCCGCAACTGGATGGGCTCCCCCCGTTGATCGACCAACTGCCGATTTTCAACATGAAGCGTCCCCCAGCGGCCGAAGGCGCCAGAAGAACACGACAGAAGCAATAAGCATAATCCACTTAACGCCAGTAAAAGTTTCATTTTCAAGTCTCTCCCCCTTACGCAATCGATTATCCAGGGCAAAGTGCGCTGTTGTAAAGGTGCAAATAAGACAGTGATTGGTTTTCGCCAGGATTACGTCTATTTCTGGCCAGCTTTGAGTCTCGTTCAAGACGCGAAGGTGATTTCAAATTTTCGCGTTTTTGGTTACACGGTGCAACCGACCGGCACCCCGGCTGATAACCCAATCCACAACGTCAGGTAGCCAGGCTTGCAAAAGCGCCAAAAGCTTGCCCAAAAATGTTGAAACAGCCTTCTTTTTTTTGTGCTGTGCTGCCCATAACACAAAACGAGCAGCCTCTTGTTGCTTCATCTTCCAGGGTCGTTGGTAAGTAGTGGTACTTCCGTCTGCTTGCAAAAGCGTTTTTTGTGGGTCATTTTCAACAAAACCTAAATATGCCACCCCGGCTGTGACCGTTTTCCATTCGGCACGAAGTCCCTGACTCAGCGCGGTTAACGACATTTTGGCCGCCGAGTAGGGAACAACGTTGGCAAATCCCCTCAAGCCGGCCTGGCTAGATACAAATTCCACATGCCCACCGGAAGCCCTAAGCGCGGCCCCCGCCTCTCGGGTTAACCAATAGGCTGCCAAAAAGTTGACCTCTATAACCTGGCGGACTACCTCGGGAACTGTCTGCTCAACAGACCCCCGCATCGAAAGTCCTGCGTTATGAACCAAAAGATTTAAGTGTCCCCAGGTTTCAAGTGTGTGTGCTACGAGGAGTGCCGCCTCCTGGGGGTTTGTCAGGTCAGCGGCAAAGAACGACATCTGACCTTCGGGAAATTCTTGCCTGAGCCGCTTTTCGGCCTCGGTAAGGCTTTCGGTTTGGCGTGCCGTGATGACCACGCATGCGCCTAGGGGCAATAGACAACGAGCCATTTGCAACCCAATACCCCGGCTACTTCCCGTGATCAACACCACCCTCGAATGCCAAAAACGAGCCGTCAACGGGGATTTCACGGGTCAAACCTTAGACAGGATAAAGGTGCGGCCGCCATAGACAAACACGTTTTTTTCTAAATACAGCCGAAGCGCCTCAAAGAGTACTCGTCGTTCGACATCTTTTCCCAGCTGGACAAACTCGGCAATCGACAGAGAATCCTCTACCCTGGCGACATCTTGGCAGATGATCGGCCCCTGGTCTAAATCTTCATTGGCGAAGTGTGCCGTTGCCCCTATAATCTTTACCCCTTTATGCCAGGCCTGATGATAAGGCTTGGCCCCCATAAAAGCGGGTAAAAAGCCATGGTGAATGTTGATGATACGAAACGACCACCGGCGTGTGAATTCGGGGCTAAGGATTTGCATATAACGAGCAAGAACTACGGTTGTAATGCCATGATCCTCTAAAATTTTTTGAACTTGGTCTTCGTAGGCGGCTTTTCCTTTCGCCGCTTCCACCCAAAAGAAAGGAATCTGAAACTGTTGTGCGACAGGTCGCAAATCGGCATGGTTAGAAATAATTACAGGAAATTCACAACGCAACTGCCCATCTTGATGCTTAAGCAGCAGCTCATACAGACAATGGCTCGTTTTACTCACCAAAATGGCGACACGCTCTTTGCGTGCCCTATCATAGAGTTCCCAAGTCATTCGGTATTTCTGAACCAGGGGCAAAAAGGACTGCTGAAATTGCTCTTGAGAAAAGGGCGGCTCACCACGAAAAACCGCTCTCAGCATGAAAAGCCCAATGTCTCCCGCAGACTGCTGACTCAGGCTTAAAATATTTCCGCCATTTTCAGCGATGCAATGAGTGACCGCGGCAATAATGCCCTTCTGGTCAGGGCAACTCACCGTTAATGCGTATTCCGATAAAGGGGGTTCACAGACGTCCATGGTTGTCAGCCTAGAGGAGCGTTGAGTTTTTGGCAAGCTGAAAGGGGTGCGGCAAGAGCTCACCCAAGGTGAATGATTTTTCAATTCCCTTGAGGTTAGCAAGATAGATCGGAAAGTCCGGCGGACAAAACTCAGCCAAAACGCCTAAGCAAAAGGCACACGGTGGTGAAGCCGGAGTGGTCTCCGTGACCACCACTAAATGCTCAAAATCACGATAACCCTGCGCAACGGCGGCAAAGACCGCCGTGCGCTCCGCACAAACCGTACCACCATAACTGGCATTCTCGACATTGCACCCCGTCACGGTACCACCCGTGCGGAGCGTTAAAGCCGCTCCCACTGCGAATCGTGAATACGGCGAATACGAGTTTTTTCGCGCCGAACAGGCCAGGTCCCAAGATTTTTGGATGTCAACAAAGGCATTGTTCATGATTCTCCCCCTCGGGCTTGTTTGAACAGGTAGACAAAGAAATAACTGATGAGCAAAAAAACCGCCAAGCTGACAGAAAAGAGCCAAGCATCCGGGGTTGCAAGGTTATCTACCAACCTTGTCCAGGCATCGCCCGGAGTGAAGAGATTCCAACTATTCAGGCGAAGGAACCTTCCCATGAATACCCCATAGCCTGCTAACAACGTGGAAACGACGACTAAAACCCAGCCCCCCACCCGGCCGACAGCCTTTTTCCATTGGCGATGCATGATCCAAAGCGAAACCAAACCCAAAAAATGCCCCGAAAAAGCAAACAGCGAGCGGACGATGACATCGTACCACAACAGCATATTTTCCATTCCCCGGGCGTTGGGATTTTCAGCCGGCAGGCCTTTTTGAATCAGGTGGATAAAGTCGGTAAAGAGGTAGGACGAGTTGGGAAAGAAGATTAACCACGCAAAGCTGAAAACCACCAACGCCGGCAGAGTCAACAGACGAGGGCCCTTGTGGGTGACCACAGCCGTCAACACCGCTACCACCAAAGGGATCAGCGCTAAAATGAGGTTCCAAAACAAAAAAAGATGAATCATTCGCCCTGTGACTATCGAGCGAATCGCAAGCATCAAAAAACTACCAAGAAAACCCAAAAAAAAGAGAAGAAATGTTTTACCCAACCCCAAACCCGAGCGTGTCATCGCTCGAGTCTGAGGAAAAGCAGGAAAAAAATCAAGATTTAGGATTGGGCTGCGGAAGGGTTCCTTCTGAGGTGTCTCCCGCCATCGCTTTCCTCAACGCTTCAGCGGCTAACAGGCGAAAGTTGGCACTAGATTCCGTAGCACCGGCCACCGAATCTACATGAGCGTTTTGCTGGTCAAGGAGTTCTTTCACCAACTGCTTCATATACTCTTTCGGCCCCACTCCCACCGCACTTTTCATCTGCGATTCATAACTGGGTTCTTCAGATTTCAAGGTTCCGTCCGCCGTATTAAGAGCATCAAACACCGCAGAATCAATACGCCCGCCAACCACGGTAATTTCGACAAACTCTTTGTAGCCAAAGGCATCCGGTGCGTCAAAGGCGACCTTATAGGTCCCATCTTGCAGTTTTGATCCCACCGCGTGCAAGGGCGTCAATGTGACTGCCAGCAGAAAAAAGACCATCCAACGGATCTTCATAAAGCCCCCTCTTCATAACCGATTTTATCCTTTATTCTAAGGGCGGGCCTTCCCCATTGTCAAATGATTCTTTTTTGATCAACAATTCTTACGGGAGCTGATAAAATCCGATGAAACCTTCGCTTTTAGCCCTATTAAACCGCATTCACGAGCACCGCCAAAGTGCCTCAAGCTTTTGGGGTGCGCCCTTGCGACCAGCTACCCCCGAAGAAATAGCGGCTTTAGCCGCACAAGCTAACCATATTGAAGGTCAGCTTTTTGTCACTCAAGATTTTTCACCTCAAAATATTTACGGAAATCGCTTTTGTGGCCGCGTCGTTCTGGGTCGGTTTGACCGTGGCGGTGTTTGGTTTTCGACTCTTGAAGACAGCGAAATTGCCCCTGGTGCCAAAGTTGACCGCTGTCCACTCCTTCGCCGTACCTTGTGTGAAGGTCAAGTTGTCGCCTCGGCCGTGGATTGCCCCCGTCGGACACGGTTTGGTCTAGGACGACAGCTAAAAGCAGGGGTAGAGACAGGCGAACGATGGATCCCTGTCACCGAGGCGCTCACCTTAGAGCTTGCCCTTGCTCAAGCCAATTTCCTCCCCGCCTGGGCCGAAGCTCAACAGTATGGGGAACAAATCGAAGCCGATTTCAGTTACCTAGGCCCGCAAAGCTCGCTGTTTCAGGTAAACCTTGCCGAAGGGGTCCTTTTTGTTGGCCCCGTCGAAGCAAAAGGCTGTGCCCAACTCAAGGACTCGTGTTTCTATTCGGCCGATGAACGGCCTATCCTGTTGGGAGCAGGGGTCATCGCCGATACCTGTTTTTTTCAAGCCGGCACCGTTCTTGCTAGCCAGGCATTCGTCAAAAACAGTGTCTTTCTTGAAGCCTCCGGAGCTGAAGAGTTTGCCCGTGTCCACGAGAGTCTCATTGGGCCCAATACCAGCATTGCCGGCGGCGAAGTACACGCTTCTCTTTTAGGACCTTTTATCGGCCTCCACCACCAAAGCCTACTGATTGCCGCCTGGTGGCCGGGCGGAAGAGGCAACGTTGGCTATGGGGCCAATGTAGGGTCAAATCACACCTCGCGGTCTCCCGATCAAGAGGTTCGTCCCGGCGAGGGAATGTTTTTTGGACTCGATTGCGCCGTGAAGTTTCCTGCCGACTGGTCGCAGGCCCCCTACACGATTCTGGCAACCGGTGTCGTTACTGACCCTCAAAAATACACCTTTCCTTTTTCGCTAATTGTGGAAAATACCTTGCCCGGCACACCTCAAGGCTACAACCGAGCTATCCCCGCTTGGGTGCTTCGCGAAAACATTTATATGCTTCTTCGCAACGAAAAGAAGTTTCTTCGCCGCAACAAAGCCCGAGCCTTGGCAACTGACCTGAGGCTTTGGCGACCTGACCTTGTGGAGCGGTTGTGGATAAGTGGTGAAAGTCTTGAGAAAATAACGGGAAAATCTGTGTACACCCCTCTTGAGCTCCCCGGGCTCGGCCGCAACCTATTATCTGAGAAAGACCGCCTTTTGGCCCTGGATGCCTACAAAAAGTACAGTCTGTATGGGGCTTTGCGCCTCTACGTGGATAGTTTCTTAGGGTTGGGTTTGGTTGATCCCATCTGGGTAGAAGACTTTCTTGAACGCCTTTCGTGGGGTCATAGCACGAAAAAAGCCCGTTTTGATGCCCTTTTGGCGCTTGAGGAGGAAATTTTGGCCAATGCTTTGCGTTCACGTCAAAAAGATGACCAAAAAGGCACCGAAGTCTTTTCGGATTATGCTCAAGTTCACGCGCCAGCCGATAAAGACCCTTTTATTGAAGAAAAACGACAGGATTTGCATTCTTTGCGTCAGAATTTGGCCCAGCTAGGCGTCTAGCTCCCCTTAACCCTTAAAAATTTGCAAGAAAATACCTAACAAATAGGTTGTGGATAACTTGGGGATAGACTCTGGACTTCTCGGGATAATTTTGACCTAATCCTCACTCGGGCTTTCCCTTACCCTCGTTTTTTGCTATAAAGAAAGCAGTTATCCAAGCACAAGGAGCTACCATGGTCAGTTATAAAGATCTGGGCCTGGTGAACACCAAAGATTTGTTCGCCAAGGCTGTCAAAGGCGGTTACGCCATTCCCGCCTACAATTTCAACAATCTGGAGCAACTTCAGGCTATTATCCAAGCCTGTGTTGAAACCAAATCTCCCGTGATCCTCCAGGTCTCGTCCGGTGCCCGTAAGTACGCCAACGCTACTCTCCTCCGCAACCTGGCCAAAGGTGCCGTGGAATATGCCAAAGAATTGGGCTATTCGATTCCTATCGTTCTTCACCTCGACCACGGCGACAGCCTTGACCTCTGCAAAAGCTGTATTGAAAGCGGCTTTTCTTCGGTCATGATCGATGGTTCACACTTGCCGTATGAAGAGAACATTAAGTTAACCAAGTCGGTGGTTGATTTAGCTCATAGCCAGAAAGATTATGTTTCGGTTGAAGGAGAACTGGGTGTTCTGGCCGGTATCGAAGACGATGTGGTCGCTGAACACTCGTCGTATACCAAGCCCGAAGAAGTCATTGACTTCGTAAAACGAACCGGTGTCGATTCTTTGGCAATTTCGATCGGTACCAGCCATGGCGCCACCAAATTCAAGCCCGAGCAGTGCACACGCACCGCTGACGGTATTCTGGTCCCTCCGGCTCTCCGCTTCGACATCCTTGAAGAAATTGAGAAGAAGCTCCCCGGCTTCCCCATCGTCCTTCACGGATCCTCTTCGGTTCCCGTCGAGTACGTTAAGCAGATCACCCAGTACGGCGGTAAGTTGAAAGACACCGTTGGTATTCCCGAAGAACAATTGCGCCGCGCGGCGAAATCGGCTGTTTGCAAAATTAACATCGACTCGGACGGACGCTTGGCCATGACCGCCGCTATCCGCAAAGTCTTTCAAGAAAACCCCAGTGAGTTTGACCCCCGAAAGTACCTGGGCCCAGCCCGCGATGAACTGAAGAAGCTCTATATGCACAAGAACCGAGAGGTTCTCGGCTCGGCGGAACGCGCCTAACAACAAAAAAGCCGGCGTTAAGCCGGCTTTTTTTTATACTTGTCCGGTGTTCGACCCCGTTGGGTCACGCTCTGGTCTAACAGCTTGGGAGGCAAGCCGGGTGACGCTATCTAAATTGGTAAGATCAAGCGGTAAGATGACCTTGTTCGTCTTGCCCTGAAGGTTGGCCAGCTGAGCGACAAACTTTTCAATCATCTGCATTTCAACCGCCATATCACCTCCGGGCAAACTCATGGCCCGCGCTATCTTTTCAAGACCTTCGGCGGTAGCCTTTGAAACGGCTAAAATTTCTGAGGCACGACCTTCCGCCTCGTTGATCTGCTTTTGTTTTTCACCTTCAGATTTATTGATCGCCTCTTCCATGATCCCGACGGACTGATTGATCCGTGCGTTCATTTCACCAATCGACTTGGCAATTTTCGCCCGTTTATCTCGTTCTGCGTTAACCTGAAGTTCCATGGTCTTGATGATGCTGTGCGGGACGGTAATATTCTGAATCTCGTATCGCGTCACCCTAACACCCCAGGTCTCAAGAGCATCATCAAGATTTTTGACTAAGGTGGCATTGATCGAATCTCGTTCCTCGAAGGTGCGGTCCAGTTCCAAACGGCCAATCACTGACCGCATCATGGTCTGCGCCAACTGTATCGTGGCAAACTTGAAATCCGAAATCCCGTAACTGGCCTTTTTGGGATCCACAACCATCAAATACAAGACGCCGCCAATCTCAACCCGGACGTTGTCTTCGGTAAAGCAAGGTTGGGGAGGAACTTCTAACGCTATTTCCTTTAACGAATGGGTATAGCGGACTCGGTCCATGAGCGGCACTAAAATATGTAGCCCCCCCTCCAACAGTCGAGAAAACTTGCCCAATCGCTCGACAACTAAGACTGACTTGGAGGGAACAATGCGGATACTTCGGAGCATGGAGACAAAAAAAACGGCCGCGGCGGCACCTAAAATCAACAAAAGGGGAAAAAACGGGTTCAGAAAAAAATTACTCATGCTTTGCCTCCTTGCCCGAAGCCCAATGAGGGCAAGACAGCAGAAAGAGAACTTTTGACCTGTGCCAATTCGAGCGGAAGAACTTGAACTTCAGAGGAGCCGAGAAGTCGCCCTAGCTGAGGAAAATATTGATCGGCTACCTGAAGGTTCATAGCCTTTCGTCCATTGGTTTTACTCAGGGCCTCGGCGACCATCCTGAGGCCTTCGGCCGTTGCGGTTGTTACCGTCTCAATCGAAATTGCTCGACCCTCGGCCTCGTTGATACGCTTTTGACGTTCTCCACGCGATAGGTTGATCGCTTCTTCGCGTTCCCCCTTCGACACGTTGATGCGGGCTTCTTTTTCACCTTCGGACTCGAGAATCTCGGCTCTTTTGGCCCGTTCTGCCACAACTTGCTTTTCCATCGCGTCAATCACGGACTTGGCTGGCTCTATGTCACGAATCTCGTACCGGGTGACTTTAACACCCCAAGGTTCACTGGCCGTGTCGATACTTTTGACGACGGATGCGTTGATTTTGTCGCGCTCACAAAAAGTCTTATCGAGGGCGATTTTACCGATTTCACTTCGCATCGTGGTCTGAGCCAGCTGTGTCGTTGCCCAACCATAGTTTTCAATCCCATAACTCGCCTGAACGGGATCTATCACCCGCAGGTACAAAACACCGTCAACTTCGACTTGGACGTTATCTTGGGTAATACAGACCTGAGGTTTTACCGTCAAAACCTGCTCTTTCAAGGTATGTTTGTAAGCGATTTTTTGGACGAACGGTACCACAAAATGCAGACCGGGCTCCAGTGCCTTTTTAAACTTTCCTAGCTCCTCGAGAACCCAGGACTGCTGGGTCGGCACCACCCGGACCAATTGAAAGAAAACCCAGATGACCAAAGCCACCAAGGCGTAAATGAACCATGTCAGCATGGTTTACACTCCTTTTTTAAAGCATTTTTATTCCTCTGGCTTTATTTCTCTAGGGCTTTAAAGGCTTCTTCGATACGGTCGTGTTCGCTCAAGGCCACAAAAAGGGTTAATCCGTCTCGGCCTAAGACTATTACCTCTTTCCCTACGGGTATCGCTTCTTCGGACCGAGCCGCCCAGGTCGTCCCTTCAAAGTGCACCCGTCCCGCCTGAACCCCATCGAGGGCTTCCACGACTTGGGCCGTTTTACCGACGACTTCCTTGTCACGTGCCCCGCCCCCAGTGTTCACCAAGCCGCCAAAAAAGTGCCGAAACAAAACGATCCCTGCCCCCGAGACTACGAGCCACACGGCAAACTGCAAGGGCAAAGCAGTATTGAAAAAAGGGAGCAAGTTCAGAACAGCAAGCACCAAAGCCGCTAAACCAGGAATGAGAAAATCGATCAGAGAGGAAAAAAGGGCGGCCGAAACCAACCCAAGGCCCAAAAGGCCCCAAAGCCAAAGGAACATACCTTAATTGTAAGGCAGGTTCGCTATAGTCTCAAGGGCGAACGCGTTTTCGGTCACGTGGGAAGGGGCTGGCTTCTTTAACGTTGAGCAGACCTAAAATCCGTGCCGTTAAGCGTTCGACACCAATGGCGAAGCCACCATGGGGAGGACAACCGTATTGATATATCGAAGCATAGTCAGACATCCCTTCGCGGGTCAGGCCAAATTTCGGGAGTGCATCCAAAAACATAGCCAAGTCGTTGAGGCGACGCCCCCCTGAGGTGATTTCTAGGCCCCGAAAGATTAAGTCGAAACTCAGGGTTTTGAGACCATCGGCGCTAGGAAAGGTATAGAAAGGCCGCTTTTTGCGAGGCCATCCGTTGATGAAAACCGCATCGACCCCAAATTCTCGTTGTGCCCAATCACAAAGAGCACGTTCACCTTCGGGCGCAATTTCAAACACTTTCTTGCCCGTTTCTTTCGTAATGATCTCTTTGGCTTCTTCGTGATCAACTACTGGAGCCTTCGCCATAGCACCTGCTACGGGAACACTGGCACCCCACAAGGCCAATTCGGCTTGGTTATGCGCCGCCACTTGGGTAAACACATAATCGAGAAGACCGCGTTCAAAGTTCATAAGATCCACTTCAGATTCAATAAATGCCATTTCCACGTCAAACGAGACATACTCGTTCAAGTGGCGCGGGGTGTCATGCTTTTCGGCCCGGTAGGCATGGGAAATCTCGAACACCCGTTCCAACCCCGACGACACCATGACTTCTTTGTAAAACTGCGGCGACTGCGCCAAATAGACCTTGTTTTCAAAATATTCTACCGCGAACAAGTTCGTTCCGCCTTCAGTTCCGGTACTGATCAGCTTCGAAGTCTTGATTTCAAAGAAATCCTGCTGGTGCATGTATTCTGAAAGGTAGCGCAACAACGAGGACTGCAGTTCAAAGATGGCGCGAATCTTGGGCAAGCGCAGAGCGACTACCCTGTTGTCTAACAGGGCTTCGAGCGGATATTTGTCGGCTTCTTGATAAATGGCCAACGGGATTTCGGGGTCGGCTACCGAAAGGACCTCGACAGACGACGGTTCAATTTCAGCTCCTCCGGGAGCTTTGTCGTTAGCCGCCACACGACCACGAACTTTCAAAACAGATTCATGGGTAAACTCGGGCTTTTCATGAAATACCAGTTGAACGTAGCCTGAGCGGTCACGCAGGATCACAAAGTTCACCTGACCTAGTTCTCGAATTCGATGAACCCAGCCGAATACTTCTACTTCGGTGTTTAAATACTTCGCGACGTCTTGAGCTAATACACGCAACGCTGTTCCCCCGCCTGACAATATCGCTTTGTTGTACCGACTTCAGGTTAAAAAGGCAAGGGGAACGAGGTTTAACCAGGAGCAACCAGCGCGGCTAACCGAGCGCTTTTGCCAACAATTGATTGACCAAAGCGGGCGCGGCACGGCCTCCGGTAGCCTGCATCACCTGCCCGACCAAAAAGCCTTTTTGGCGTTGATCACCAGCACGAATGGCCTCGACCACACCGGAATGCTCGGTAAACACCTTCTCCAGAATGGGTTGAAGCTGACTTTCGGTGGTGATGGCCTCCCAGCCTTTTTCTTTGACAAGAGTTTCAGGGTCTTTATTTTCTTCAAACACCGCAATCAATAATTGTTTGGCAATCTTAATATGGATACGGCCCGATTCCAAAAGAGTCACCAGCTGAGCCAGTCGGGCACTCGACAAGGGACTGGCTTCGAGGGTGAGATCAAAATGTTTAAGCTCTTTCTGGACGTCGCCCATCAACCAGTTGGCCACTGAAGCGCCTTGACCGCTGGCTTTTGCTGTTGTTTCAAAGTAATCGGCCAGCGTCTTCGATTCACTGACAAAGTCTGCCTGCTCGGCGCTTAGCCCCCACGTCGTTTTCAGACGTTCACGGCGGGCCAGCGGTAGTTCAACCTGCAAGCTGTCGACGAGCCGAAGAAAGTCAGCGGATGGCACAAAGGGCGGTAAATCAGGCTCGGGGAAGTATCGATAATCGTGACTAGACTCTTTACTGCGCATGGACTCGGTCACATCCCGGTTCTCGTTCCACAGTCGGGTTTCTTGAACAATTCGTGTACCGGCCTCAAACTGGGCACTTTGCCGTTTGAACTCAAACTCAAGGGCTTTGCGGACAAAACGACTCGAGTTAAGGTTTTTGACCTCAACCTTAGTCCCCAAACCGCCCCCCGTCTTGTTGATCGAGATATTGGCGTCACAACGGAGCGAACCTTCTTCCATGTTCCCATCCGAGACATGAAGGTAGCGAACCAAACGCTGAAAGTACTGAAGAAACTTTTCGGCCTCTTCGCCGCCCGAAAGATCCGGTTCGGTGACGATTTCAAGAAGGGGGTAGCCGGTTCGGTTGTAATCGCACAAGCTCATGTCGCCTGCATGTATCATCTTGCCGGCGTCCTCTTCGAGGTGGACGTCGTGAATGCGGATTCTCTTGGTCACCCCTTCAGCGAGCGGGACATCGATAAATCCGTTTTCGCCGACAGGGTCGCTAAATTGGCTGATCTGGTAGTTTTTTGGAAGGTCGGGGTAGAAGTAGTTTTTACGCTCAAAGAGGGTGCGTGGCGAAAGCCGACAGTTAAGCGACTGGGCCACCACGTAGGCGAGCTTGATGGCCTCTTCGTTCAACACGGGCAAAACCCCGGGGTAACCCAGACAGACTGGACAAACATTGGTGTTAGGTTCGTCCCCGTAATGCGCCTTACACGAGCAGAAAACCTTGCTCTTGGTTAATAGGTGGATGTGGATTTCCAAACCGACAAAGGTGTCGTACATCAAAGACTCCAGTCCAGGGAGGTTCCCGGGCAATCCGCCGGGGGTACAGCCTCGGCAAAACGATCGGCGACCTCAAAGAGGCGCCCTTCCTCAAAGACAGGGGCCAGAACCTGTAGACCAACAGGGAGCCCATCAGCCAAACCGGCGGGAAAGCTTAACCCCGGTTGCCCGGTCAAGTTCGCCGTTACGGTGAACTTATCGGCCAATTTCTGTTGAAATGAGGTCATCGTGGTATCGCCATGAGCAAAGGCCGTGGTAGGAAACGTTGGCGAAAGAAAGACATCGGCTTCTTCAAAGATCCGGTCAAAGTCTCGGCGAATAGCGGTGCGGACCTTTTGAGCCTTGGTATAATATTGGTCCTGGAACCCACTGCGCAGAACATACGACCCTAACAGGATCCGAGTTTTTACCTCGTCGCCAAAACCGGCGGTCCGCGCTTTACGAATCAGGTCTTCGGGGTTTTCGGCATATTCGGGGCGAAGGCCGTAGCGAATGCCATTAAACCGCGCCAGGTTAGCACTGGCCTCTGCGGTAGCGATGGTATAATACGCGCTCACGGCATACTCGAGAGTGGGCAGTTCTACTTCGACCACCGTGTAACCCAGCTTTTTCAAGGTTGCTAAGGACTCACGGTAGATTGTTTCGACCCCGGGCGCTAACCCGGTCAGATTTTTCAAAACACCAATTTTGCGTACCGGACGAGCAGGGCCCGGCTCACTCTTAAGTGAGGTTTGGTCATTCCCATCCTCGCCTTTTATTATGTCATAAACGGCGCGGGTAAGGCCTACAGATTTCGCGAGTACACCAATCACTTCAAGCGACGAGGCATAGGCGGTAAGACCAAAACGGCTCACCGTTCCGTACGTGGGTTTCAGGCCGTACACCCCACAGAATGAGGCTGGTTGTCGAACCGACCCCCCGGTATCACTGCCCAAGGCAAAGGGAACCTGCCCTGCCGCAACACAGGCGGCACTGCCTCCGGACGAACCCCCGGCCACTCGGGTCACATCCCAGGGGTTGTTGGTTTTTCCCAGAGCGGAATTGTCGGTAGAGGAACCCATACCGAACTCATCCAAGTTGGTTTTTCCCACAGGGCGAGCCCCAGCATCAATCAGCTTTTGTACTGCAGTTGCCGTGTAGGGGCTGGTTAACCCCTCGAGCATTTTACTGCCACAGGTCAAGGGAAACTCTACCACGGCGATATTGTCTTTGACGCCGAACGGCAAGCCTGCTACTGGACTATCCCCTGAGGGGGCTGACGAAGTTGAGGTAGGTTTGTACTGAGGATTAAAGCTGAGAAAAGCGCCAATTTTGGCTTCCCAGGCCTTCGCATACGCGGTGTAGGAGGCTGATTTTTCAGAAAAGCGCCTCCACGAGTCTTCGAGTTTCGCCATGGAGGTCTCCTATAGGACGTTCGGGATCACGATAAAACGATCTTCTAGCTCGGGAGCCCTTTCGAGGGCTGCATCCGCCAGAGTACTGGGCGTCACGGTATCGGGACGAACGCGGTTGGCTTTCACAAAGGCGTGGGTGGTGGGTTCAAGGCCGTCTGTATCGACCTCTTTCATTTTTTCAAAGTACGAAACCATCTGAGTCACTTCCCGGCCCAGGCGTTCCAGTTCAGCGGGGGTAAAGGCGATTTGTGCCAGCTCCGCCGTAATTTCTAGCTCGCGAATGTCCATAATGTGTTTCATTAACACAGGAAGCTTTTCTTTTGTCAAGTTTTGGCGGGACGCTGGGGAAGGCCTACCCCTGTCGCGGGGCGTTCCAGTTGAACGCTGTGCCTAAAGCGGAACAACTGAGCCGGTCGCCCCGTTGTCGAGGAATCCTTGCCCTCGGCCTCTTTGACCAAGCCCCCCTGCAATAAAAGACGGCGAAAGTTTTGTTTGTGAAGAACGACCCCCGACAGAGCCTCGACGACGCGCTGAAGCTGAAGCAAGCTAAAGACCTGACCAACCAGCTCAAAAACAACGGGTCGGTACCGAATCTTGGCGCGCAGGCGGCCCATGGTCGAAGCCAGAATACGACGATGATCGCCTTCCATCGGCAAACCCAACCGAACATCTTGCGAACTGAACTCGGTCTCGGCCATCCCTTGCTGAGTAATAGGGAGGAGGTCACGCTCGGTTTCAGGGTAGGAATGCCAATCGCGCTGGCTTTCGGATACCAAGCCGGCTTCATACAACAGCTCAAAGCGCGGCAAAACTTTTTCGGGGTCCCAAGTGGATTTTCCCGTGCCAAACGCCACAGCGACCCTTTGTTCACACGAAAGCCTTGCATCGCCCTCGCGTTGAGAACACCATGAGTCCAGCCGAGGTAAAATGACTTCATCAAGAACGGCCGGTCTCCCTTTGCGATGATCTTCCCAGGGGAGAAAATCATACCAATCACGCCAAACGCCCGCCCGAGTTTGCGACGGAGCATCAGGGCCCACCAGGGCAAGGTAACCAACCGTCAGTAATCGTCGACGCCGCTCCAAGCGGACAGGATCGCGGTGCCGGTTGCCAAAAGTGTATAGTTGTTCCACATAGCCCAACGACAAACCACTCAGTTCATCGACCCAGGCACGCACGGCCAAGTCCAGAGTCCGATGTTTTCCCGGATCAAAGGGTCCAAACGGCAAAGCTAGGGTTTGGTCCTGCGGCTCACTCAGTCCGTGAGTCGGTGCACACAGCCCAGGAACGGTAAGCACCGCCACCCGGCCATCACGAACCGACACCACCACCGCTGATAAACCCAGGTCTACCGTCCAAACTTGTTCCGCCATGGCCGTAGTTTACGGCTTTTGAGCAAAATACGGAAGGGTCAACCAACCCGCAGTCAGGGCAATACTTAAAACCGCCAAGGGCAAACCTGTCTTCAAATACTCACGAAAGGTGAGCTTAATCCCATAAGGACGCGCCGTTTCTGCAACAATTAAATTGGCTACAGAGCCTAACAACGTGAGGTTTCCTGCCAAGGTCGAGGCCGCCGCTAACACCAGCCAAGCTTTTGACGGGTCAGCCAGCGTGGGGATCAAGGGCTTGAGCACCATGACGGCAGGAACATTACTGATGAAGTTGCTGAGTAATGCTGAAACCGCCGAAAACAGCCCCCAGTTTTCTGCCAAAAAAGGCCTCGACCACGCTAAAAGCGCCTTAAAGCCGCCTGTACTTTCGACGGCCCGCGTAATGATGAACAGTGCCGCAAAAAACAATAAAAGCGTCCCGTCGATTTTTCCCAAAACCTTGACCGGCTTGACCCGTCGCGTGACCAAAAGGAGAGCCGCTCCGGCCAGCGCCGAGAGGGCCAAGGGCCAACCTAAAAAAAAGCCCCCGATCATGACGAGCAAAGCCAGACCGCTTTTCATCAGCAAGGCTTTGTGAACCCTTATTCGCTTCAGCACAGCGCCCGCCAAGGGCCGAGGACGAAGAGATTTTCGGTAAGTCCAGGACAACAACAGCCAGGCCAAACCCAGGGACAGTACCCCCGGAACAAAAAGCGCCGATGCAAAGGCCTCAAAACCCAGACCCGACGAGGTTGCGATCAGGATATTCTGAGGATTGCCAATCGGGGTCATCATCGAGCCGATGTTGGCGCTTACCGCCAAACCCATCAAGTATGGTAATGGATCTAGCTCAAGGGCCAAGGTGAGCTGTGCGACTAAGGGGGTAAACAGCAACACGACGGTATCGTTGATAAAGAGGGCGGAAAACAGGGCCCCCGCGACAATGACCAGAGCAAGAAAGCCTCTCGGAGAATGGGCAAAGCGGGCCAGAATTTGCCCGGCCAGCTCAAAAAATCCCGCTAGCCGCAAATGGGCGGTAAACACCATCATCGCGAAAAGGAGCGCCAAGGTATTCAAATCGATGGCTTGGTACGCCGTGTTGAGCAGGATAACACCCAACACCAAGACAACCACTGCACCAACAAGTGCGAAAGTCGCCCGGTTAAAATGAAAATAGGGAACCTCGCCAAGCGCCACACCGGCAAGGATCACGGCAAGCAAGGCCTCTACCATACAAGAAAGCTCCCCATTAAAGACACCTGGGCTAGACCGTACAAAAGCATCACGAGGGCTTGAACAGTTTTTTGGGGTTTAACAAAAACTTTAACCGTCAAAAGAACGTCCGAAAAGATGAATAGCAAGGACCCTACGACTCCGATGACAGCGGTGGGTCGGGACCCTGCAACCACCGAAAACCAACTGGTCCAGCTCATCACGAAAATAACGAGCAGATAAATGAGAACGGGGATTTTCTGAACCCCCAGATAACGCCAAAGCCACAGCATCAAAATGCCCCCTGCGACCGAATAAGGTACCAAAAGCCAAAGCAACAACGGTTGAGTTAGCCCCCCCGAGACCTTCCAAAAGGCGACGGCATAGCAGACATTTCCCAAAAGAAAGGCAATTACCCCTGCTTTGAAGAAAATTTCTTTTTGTCCCAGCAAAAAGACGTCGCCCAAAAACCCGAAGACCAAGGCACCAACAACCCAACCGTTAGAAGGATTGGCCGAAAAGACATAGTAGAGGATGAGCAACGGCATTAAAAGTGGTTTTGTACACCGATCGCCGTGCTGACTTTGACGGACGGCAAACATCATATTGGCCGCTAAAACGACTGCGAAACACCCTAAGAGCCACGCCATAAAACCCCCAACGTACATTACCCTGTTGTGCAACACCTTTTGAGCTTAGGCCAAACCGCTTACCCTTGACAGCTATCTCCCGAGGCCGGATATTCAAGAAATGGGAATTTCATTACTTTTTATAGGCCTGCTTTTTTTTATTGCCCACTCCCTAGTCTTTCTGTTTAAGAGTACCAAAATCCCCGATGTGTTCTTTTTGATTTTGCTAGGGTTTTTAGCCGGTCCTGTTTTCGGCTTTGTGAACCTGAAAGACTTCGGCCAAGTCGGCAACGTCTTAAGCACGTTTGCGTTAGTCCTGCTGTTATTTGAGGGAGGAACCCACCTCAGCCCCAAGACACTGTCACAGTCTTTGAAAGGAACGATGGGCCTCACCCTCACAACATTTTTTGCTACCGCCGCCTTAGCCGCCGCCGTCAGCTACTTTTTTATGGGCTTTTCGGTTTTAGGCGCCCTCACCCTTGGCACAATATTGGGAGGGATTTCTCCGGCCGTCGTTATTCCTTTAGCCAAGTATTTGGGTTTGTCTGATAACAACCAGACCTCGGTGATCCTCGAATCCGCCGTTACAGATGTGCTTTCGATCATCCTTACGTTCACCCTCATTAATCTGGGTACCGGCCAACATTTCGAAGTAGGCCCCATGATTGGGCAGATTCTTTCTGCGTTTCTCTTTGCCGTCATCATTGGCCTTTTGGGCAGTTTAGTGTGGATCCTAGTTCTTAATTCGATTCGCGTCATTCCCAATACTGTTTTTTCCACCTTGGCGTTTGGGCTAGTCCTCTACGGGCTCACCGAATTTTTGGGTTTTTCGGGGGCTTTTGCGACATTAGCGTTCGGCTTTGGCCTAACGAATCAGGTAGAGCTAGGTTTTCACAAGCTCCCCTTAGTCAAAAAAGGCAACCCAGCCAGTCTCACGGAGGTAGAAATGGGGTTTTTCAGCGAAGTGACGTTTCTGCTCAAAACTTTCTTTTTCTTTTACTTAGGCATCTCGTTCCAATGGCAAGGGTTAAACGCTCTTCCTTTTATTTTGGCGTTCTTGGTCGCCTTGTTTATCGTCCGCCCCTTTTTAACCAGCTTCTTTTTGCGTCGCAAAGCTGGCAAGCGCGAGGGTGCCCTGATTGCAGTCTTAGTTCCTAAGGGCTTAGCCTCAGCTGTTTTGGCCACCATTCCCTTGGCACGAGGCCTACCTGATGGTCAACCGATTGCCAATTTTGCTGTCATTGCCGTCATCCTCAGTGTCGTATTTACTTCTGTCATGGTTCTTCTCGTAGAAAAAACCCCTGTGGCAAAACTCTACACGAGGCTTTTCAACGCCACCGACGCAACAATTCCTGAGGTTTCTGACAAAACTTCTCTCAGTAGTGTTCAAAACGAAAAATCTTGACGTATTCAGGAAGACCCCAAAAAACCGGGCCGTTAATATTTGAAGGATGGTGGTGTGATTCATAAATCATCGAATCACGAATTCGATCAACTCGGCCGACGGTCACATCCGAGTCGTCTATGCGGTTGATGGACTTCTTAAGGGTCTTGAGATAGGCCTCGAGTTCCGTTTGGCGATCCAACGATACGACAACGAGAAACTTTCCCAACCCAGCCGGAGGCTTGATCGGATACCAGCCATGGTCGGGGATATCATACCAGCGACCAGCCTGAATCCCTTGTTGGGCTAAAACGGTGATAAAGCCCTTGGTATTTTCGGCTAAAACATACAAAAAGGCATCCTGATCGGCTTCTAGATGAATTTGCAAGTTCTGCCCATCACGAAGGTAGTGCATTTCGTAGACATTCAGAGGCAGTTCCTCGACGTTCCCGCCGTCGTTACGAAACACTGCCATTCGCCACGATAGGCCTGCGGCAAACACAGGGGGTAAAAAACCAACTCCCAGCAACAAAAGTAGAATCCAGGGTCGCATTTTGCTTAGCATGGTACGCATCCTCCTTTAGGGGGCCATTTTCAAGTGAAAAACATTGGCGATCCCATTCAAAAGAAAGCTCACACCAATTGCGGCGATAAAGATGTACATAATCCTTGAAATTATCAGACTGCCAAAGCGGCCCATTAGCCGATGAAGAATATTCGAGGCCCGCAAAATACCCCAAGATAGCGCCATCGCCGCCGTTAACGAAATCAGGGCGATAAGCCAGCCATCCCGGTCTAAGACCAAAATTGATGTGACGATGGCCCCAGGCCCTACCAACAGCGGAATCGCTAACGGAACCACTCCCATTTCCAGCACGTGATCGCCAGAAATCGCATCATGGTGCTGAAAGGGCGTCAGAATCCGCTGGACGGCGATAACGGTTAGTAAAATTCCCCCCGCGATACGAAACTCATCAATAGTTATTTGAAAAAAGTACAGGAGTATGCCCTTACCAGTAAAGGTAAGAACTAACAGAGTAAGAAATCCTGCCGCCGCCGCTGTATTGAATAGCTTCTTCCTAAGGCGATCTTCTAACCCGTCGGTATATTCCAAAAAAATCGGCACGTTACCCAGCGGGTTGAGAATCGCTATCAGCGCCAGCGTTGAGTTAAAAATTAGTTCCCATGTGTTCATGATTCACAGAGAGCTTACTCGGATTTTCCCGTTTCCAGCAAGCCTCGGAATTCATCTTCCCAAACATAGAACGATTCTGCCACCAGAGTTCCACCGTGATAATACCGAACATAGGGAATAGCATGGCTATGAAAGACATTTTCTTTAAACATACGAATCTCGTTGAACCGCTTATGCTTGTCATAGACCAACTGAAAGACTTTGGCACCCGTGTAATCGTCAGTTAGCCATGACGCCATATCCACCCATTCCGGGCACCAGCCTTGAGTCATGATGACCGCAACCTTTGGTGCGGCTTGGGTAATGCGGTCAGGAAATTCTTTTTTTTCAAAGAGTTCGTCGAGCGCATCGTCAGGAATCGATTGTGGTTTAGGCATGAGAATCTCCTCGTCGTAGTAAAGGTAGAAAATATTCTTCAAAGTATCACTGTCACACAGGATACGGAAATTCGATAATTTGTGAATTGTATCACTTGACATAATAATGCGCCTCAAGGCACAATAAACACATCTGAAGAACGGACTCAGTCCTTTCCAGGAACCCCAGCCGGCTACCGAAAACGGTGGCCTCCTATCCAGAGGTGATCTGATGGAGAAGAGAATAGGCGTCGTCGCCGTCGTTATTCAAAATCGCGAGAGCGCGAAGACGTTCAATTCTATCCTGGGCGAATTTCACGACATGATTTTGGGTCGCCAAGGCCTGCCCTTGCACGCTCGAAATCTTCATGTGATTTCGCTTATCGTTGAAGGTACCACGGATGAGATCGGAGCCATGACCGGCAAAATCGGCCGCTTGGCGGGTGTTCAGGTAAGGTCTGTTCTGACGAAAGGAGACACCGATGAACGCCGCAACTCTCTCGAAAACCTTCATTGACCGAGATAAACTGTACTCGCTTTTGGACGGAAAAACTCCCACCGACGCCGAAGTCACGGCACTGTTGAATAAAGCCTTAAAGCTTAAAGGCCTTGAGCTAGAAGATGTTGCCGTGCTTTTGCGCGTTAAAGATGCCCCGACCATCCGACGGATTCAAGAAACCGCCCACCAGGTCAAAGAGATTATTTATGGTAAACGATTAGTTCTGTTCGCCCCTGTTTATACAGGCAACAAATGCTCCAACTCTTGTACTTACTGCGCCTTTCGCCAAGAAAACACCGAGCTTAAACGAACCGTTTTAACAACGGCACAAATTGAAAATGAAGTCCGCTTTTTGCTCAAGCAAGGTCACAAGCGCGTCCTTCTGATCTGCGGTGAGGACGCCGACAGTACCATCGACGACTTTATTGCGGGCATCCGAGCCGCCTATAACGTCAAAGAAGGCAAGGCTTCGATTCGGCGTATCAATGTCGAAATCGCCCCGCTGAGCGTCGAAGATTTTCGCAAGCTGGCCGCCGAAAAAATCGGTACCTACATCTGCTTTCAAGAGACCTACGACCCGATCCAGTACAAAAAGTACCACCTTAAAGGGCCCAAGGCCGACTACGAAAACCGTCTGTACGTCATGGATCGTGCCATGGAAGCCGGTATTAAGGACGTGGGAATCGGGGCTTTGTTTGGGCTCGGAGATTATCGTTTTGAAGTTCTTGCCATCATGGAACATGCTCGCCACCTTGAAGAAAATTTCGGCTGTGGACCTCACACCGTTTCGGTACCCCGCATTGAACCTGCTGACGGCGCTCCGGTAGCCAACCACGTACCCCACCCCGTTTCTGACGACGACTTTAAAAAGATTGTCGCGTTGATCCGTATCGCCCTCCCCTATACTGGCATCATCCTTTCGACCCGCGAAAATGAAACCATCCGTAAAGAGCTGTTTCAATACGGAATCAGCCAAATCTCGGCAGGGTCTCGTACCAACCCCGGCGCTTATGCCGAAGAAGGCGGCGATACAGGCGCTCAATTTTCTTTGGGCGACCACAGAACTCTCGAAGAGGTTATTTCTCAACTAATCGACGACGAGTACGTTCCTAGCTTTTGCACCGGCTGTTACCGCAAGGGCCGGGTTGGCGCCGACTTCATGGATTTAGCCAAGCCTGGTCTAATTAAAGAGTTCTGCCTACCTAACGGCTTGTTTACCTTCCGCGAGTACCTTAATGACTATGCCACCCCCGCGGTTCGCGAACGAGGATTCGCCTTAATGGAAAAAATCACCGCGAACGTTGGCAAGGCTTCGCTTGAAAAGAAAATCCGCGACAATGTGGCAAAAATCGACGCCGGTGAACGGGATGTCTATCTATGACAACCGCCACGAGCGTTGACCCCAAAGCGGTGGTGGCCTATTACCGAACAGCATCGACGGGCGAACTGATTCAGCGCGCCGACGCCCTTTGCCGTTCGGTGCATGGAGACAAGGTCTGGTTGCGCGGGTTGGTCGAGTTTTCGAACTTTTGCGGAATGGACTGCCAGTATTGCGGCATTCGCCATTCCAACAGCAAGGTCGAACGTTACCGGCTCACCCCCGAACAGATCATCGATCTCACCGTTCAAGGCCACGAAGCAGGTTTGCGGACCTTTGTCTTGCAGGGGGGCGAAGACCCGTGGTTTACCGCCGACCGGGTGGCCCAATTGCTCGACAGCATTAAAACGCGCACCAAAGGAGAGGTGGCTATCACCCTCAGTCTCGGCATACGCCCCCGCGAAACCTTCCGTTTGTGGAAAAACGCCGGTGCCGACCGGTACTTGATGCGCTTTGAAACCTCGGATCCCGACCTGCATGCGCGTTTGCGCTGTGGTGTTTCGCTGGAACGACGTCTTGAGGCGTTAGACGATCTGCGCGACTTGGGTTGGGAAGTGGGTTCCGGCTTTATGGTGGGTTTACCCGGAGAAACCGAAGAGACTCGTATCCGAAACGCTTTACTGTGTTATGAGAAGCACTTTGACATGGTGGGAATTGGGCCTTTTATTCCTCACCCCGAAACCCCTTTAGCCCAGGCTCCCCAACAACCCTTGGAGCTGGCGCTACGAGCCACCGCCCTGGTTCGCCTCCTTTTACCCTTGGCTAATATGCCAGCCACAACAGCGGCTGGAAGTCTTGATAAACAAGGCCGTGAAAAAATGATGGCCGCCGGTGCCAATGTGCTCATGCCCAACATTACTCCCGAAGACGTAAAAAAGAACTACTTGTTATACCCGAATAAAATCTGCTTAGATGAATCGGGTTTCGAATGCATCAACTGCCTCGATATCCGTACCCATCTGGTACAAAAAACCATCGACTACGCCCGCGGCGACAGCCCTTCGTGGAGGTCGGGTCAATCCGAATGACTTTGGGACATACAGAATGACAGAGACAGAGAAAGCCGCAACAAACTTTGGTCGTTCTCAAACCCCTCGAGAGGTGATTTGCGCCTACGCTTTTGTCAAAGAAGCGGCTTTACGAGCGGTTCAAGAGGTCGAAACCCGGTTTACCTTGCCAGAGTTTGACGTTCTTTTGACGGTTCTGACCGAAATCCGGGATGGGTTACACGACGAGCTGTTCATCTTGCCACTGGAACAAGGCGGTGCAGGTACCAGTCTCAACATGAACCTCAACGAGGTGGCCGCCAAGCTCGCCAGCCAGCGTGCTGGGCGTGTCTTTCACCCGCTCGACGACCTTAACCGGTATCAGTCGACGAATGATACCTTTTCAACAGCGGTAACGATACTGGCCTATCAAGACCTCGTTCACCTCGAAAAAAAAGTCATCGCCTGGCAAGAAAAGCTCGTGTCTCGGGAACAACAGTACGCCCATATCCTCGCCCCAGCCCGGACCGAATATCAAGATGCGTTACCCATTACGGTCGGCCAAATGTTCGGCTCATGGGCCGGTCCGGTCGAACGTGACCGCTGGCGGTTAGCAAAGCTCAAAGAGCGTATTCGCTCAATCGCGTTGGGCGGAACTGCCGTGGGAACCGGGTTTGGCGCCCCTGTTCGGTATGTATTTGCCGCCGAAAAGCATCTCAGACGTCTCACTGGCCTCCCCTTAGCCCGTAGTCAGAACCTTAGTGACGAAATCGCCCACCTTGATAAATACGCAGAATTAGCCGGAGGCTACCGGCTTGTCGCCGAAAACCTCTTTCGTTGGGCGGGTGATCTGCTGTTTTTAACGTCCAGTCCTGTGGGAGAATTCCGGCACCCCAACCTTCAAGCTGGCTCTTCTTTGATGGCCGCCAAAACCAACCCTGTTCTTCTTGAGTTCATTCAAGGCCTAGCCGTCGAGGTGCAAGGCGAATGTTTTAAAATTTCATTGGGCAGTCAGTCTGGTCGGCTGGCGCTCAATGCGTTTCTACCCTTTGTCCTAAAGAATCTTCTGACCATTCACAGCGCGTTAAGTCGTGCCCTTGATGCGGCGGTCACACTCCTGGACCTCCTCGAAGTTCGCGAAAACGTCCTTTTAGATCACTTAGCGCATTCGGCAGCCTTGGCCAATGCGCTTGTTCCTTTACTCGGCTACGACCGCGTCAAAACCGTCCTGGCCGCCTGGGAGGCCTCACCTCCCACCTCTTGGTCCAGCGCCGAAGCACTCTTAGCCCAAGAACTTGGGCTGTCGGGCGCCGAGGTGGCCGCCCTGTTAGATACTCAAAGCCTCACTACCTACTTAGCCCCCGTCAAGGAGCCTTTATGAGCAATCCCCAAGCCACCCCACTCGCCGAACGGCTGTCCATTGTCTTTTACGGCTTACGAAATGCCGGAAAGTCAAGTTTGTTGAACTCGTTTTTAGGAACCGCCACCGCCATCGTCTCGGCGGAACCAGGAACGACAACCGACCCTGTAACACGAGCCTTTGAACTGGGAACTTTAGGTCCCGTCGCCCTTACCGACACAGCAGGTCTTGATGATGAAGGCGAGCTTGGTCAGCTTCGGGTGCAAAAAAGCCGCGAAAAGTTGTCCGTCTGTGATGTGCCCGTTTTGGTTACTCGTTCCGACCTGCCCCCCTCCCCTCTTGAGACGGACTTGTGGGAAGAGCTCATCGCCAAAAAACCAGCGATGACTTTGGTACTCACCCATGCCGATTTGGGACTCCACCCCGACAAAAAGACTTGGGCCGAACTTCGCGGAGGGGTGAGCGTTAATAACTTGACCGGCGACGGTATTCTCGAATTTCGTAAGCTCCTTCAAAAAAAAGCCGCGCTGGCGGAACGCGAGATCTCACCACTCGAGGGTTTGGTGAACGAAAATGACTTTCTTATCCTTGTCACCCCGATTGATCTGGCCGCCCCAAAAGGCCGCCTGATTTTGCCTCAAGTTGAAACGATTCGCGATGTTCTGGACAAGGACTGCGCTTGTTTGATCGTGAAAGAACGCGAGTTGAAAAGCTTTTACGACCGTCTTGGTGTTAAACCAAAGCTGGTTATCTGTGACAGCCAGGTGTTTTCAAAAGTCGCATCGGATATTCCCGAAGAACAACCGCTGACCTCGTTTTCTATCGTCTTTGCCCGTAAAAAGGGCGATTTAGGGGTCTACCTTGATGGCATTGCCGCCTTGGAATCTATTAAGCCGGGAGCCAAGATTCTTGTTCTTGAAGCCTGCGCCCACCATCAACAGGCCGATGACATTGGAACGGTTAAGATTCCCCGACTGTTTCATCAAATGGTCCAATCGCGAGCCGTCTTTGAACACAAACGCGAGATACCCGACGATGAAGAGCTCAAGAAATATGCCTTGGTCGTCAATTGCGCAGGTTGCATGGTCTCGCGCAATAAAATGCTGACACGTATCGATAAGCTCAAGGAGCTGGGAGTACCTGTCATCAATTATGGCTTATTCTTGGCCTGGGCAAACGGTCTTCTGCCTCGGGCGGTACTACCCTTCCCCGAAGCAGAAGTTCTGGTGTCACGCCTTAGCGCAAAGTCTTCCACGACATAGGAAAGGTAACCGAGCCGCCGAAATCGGCGCCGATCACAAACCTGTGCCACAAACTCAAACAAGGGATCTCCACAAGGCCATACAGGCTTTTTCCGGGGTCGAGCGTTGTTTTTCGTAGTAGATTCGCCCTTAGATAATGAACGCGATCTACCAACTGGCGCCGTTCCACGGCATGCTGAATCTCACTGTTGGTTTGATTGTCGTTGACTTCGTCAAGGGTATGTCGGTCATGTTTGTTTCCCGATGCCGCCCCTGGGACACTGATAATTGTCGTGGCCAGGTTCATCGTCGAGGTCAACGCATACGAGGTATCGGAGTTTTGGACCGCTTGTCGAGCTTGTTCAATGAGCTTTTCGGCGTCTAATGCCACTAATTTCGTAGGGGGTGCAAGGTAGGCAACGACACTTGAGGCGTTTTGCGGAAGTAGCTCCTCGGGAGGCTTCCCCATATACCCAGGAACAACTTCAGCAAAGAAATTTTCGCTACTCACTAAAATTGGCGCCGACGAGGTGTTTGTTACTTGCACAACAACGTGTTCTACACCCTGGTCACCCAGACCTTGATCCCCTTGGTTAACGAAGTATTTAAAAGAAAGCTCAACCTTCGCTTGCGGGGTAATGCCCTGATAAAATCCCGACCCATGATTCCAACTCGTAGGAATTCCTTCAGGGACAACCGTGATCGTCGTACAGGATGAAAGGGCAATGGCGCTGAGGGCTCCGGCTAAAATTAAGGTTAATTTCATATTTTTCACGATAACATGATTACCTCTTGTCGAAAAGCTCGATTTTTCTTAGAACGACTCCAGCGATAAGGCGGAAAATCTATGAATCCTCAAAAAGAAAAATATGAAGCTGATAAGTTGGCCAAAAGACTGCGTCATTACACAGGTGACGCCATCCACGATTTCAACATGATAGAAGATGGCGACCGGGTTATGGTCTGTGTGTCGGGGGGTAAGGATAGCTTTAGTCTGCTTCATCTGTTGATGAGTCTTCAGCGCAATGCTCCGGTACACTTCGACTTAATCGCGGTCAACCTTGATCAAAAGCAACCAGGCTTTCCCGCGCATATTCTTCCCGAGTACTTTCAAAAGCTAGGCATTGAATACCGTATTGTGGAGCGCGATACCTATAGCATTGTCCGTCGTCTTATCCCTGCCGGGCAAACGACGTGTAGTCTCTGCTCGCGCCTCCGGCGTGGCATCTTGTATAAAACGGCCGATGAACTTGGTGCCACCAAAATCGCCTTAGGGCACCACCGGGACGACCTTCTTGAAACCTTATTCCTGAACATGTTCTACGGAGGCAAACTCAAAGCGATGCCGCCTAAACTCATTAGCGATGACGGTCGGCATATTGTCATTCGGCCCCTAGCCTACTGCCGCGAAAAAGATATTGAAAAGTTTTCGCAAATTCAGGAGTTTCCCATTATCCCGTGCGATTTATGTGGAAGTCAGCCTAACCTGCAACGAAAGGTCATCAAAAATATGATGCGTGATTGGGATCATCGCTTTCCCGGCTCATTAGAATCGATGCTCCGAGCCGTGCAGAACGTGGTTCCTTCGCATTTAGCCGACCCCAAGCTTTACGATTTTCGCAACCTTAAAACCCAAGAATTCCCCTTCCCAGGCGGGGATTTAGCGTTTGATGAGGATTGCGCTGTCGCAGGCTTTGACCTTCGGCCGATCCCGAACGCTTAAAACGAGAAAAATTTCTTGACTTTCTCAAGACGGAAGGACATTATACTCATATTGAACATAAGGGGGTCTGAATGACTACCACCCTTCCGGCTTTCACACCGGAGGTACGCCAGCGAACTGCTGCGCTGTACGCTAAACTCAAGAACCATATTCCCGAGGTGGAGTGGGCCTTGACTGCGCCAATCATCGACGAGATACGCCGTCTTAAAACCCAAAAGAACGCTCTTGTCCTGGCACACAACTATATGACTCCCGATATTTTTCATGGTGTTGCCGACATTGTCGGCGATAGCCTGGCACTAGCTCGTGAAGCGGCTCGCGCTAAAGCCGACATTATTGTCATGTGCGGCGTTCACTTTATGGCAGAAACTGTCAAAATTCTAAACCCCGAGGCCAAGGTCCTTATTGCGGATTTAGAAGCAGGTTGTTCTCTTGCCGATTCCATTACCCCCGAAGATGTCGCCGGGTTACGACGCCGGTATCCTGGTGCCCCTGTGGTGACCTACGTTAACACCTCTGCCGCTGTCAAAGCCGCCAGTGATATTTGCTGTACCTCCGGTAATGCCCTGCAAGTCGTCGAATCGCTCGAGTCCGACGAGGTTATTTTTATTCCCGACCGTTATTTGGCCCGCAATATTGCCCGCCAAACCAAAAAGACGATCAGGATCTGGGAAGGCGCCTGTGAAGTCCACGAAAAATTCACCCCTCAAGACCTCGATCAGATGCGACACGATTACCCTGGTGTAACCATCATGGCGCACCCTGAATGCCCCCCCGAGGTGGTGCAAGCGGCCGATTATGCCGGTTCAACAGCGCAAATGATCCGTTTTGTGCAAGACAAGCACCCCTCACGAGTCGCGCTCATTACCGAGTGCTCGATGAGCGACAACGTTGCTGTCCAATTTACCGGTATAGATTTTATTCGCCCTTGCAACCTATGCCCGCACATGAAAAAAATCACCCTTCCTAAAATTCTGGACACCTTGGAAAACGAAAGTCCCGAAGTCACGGTGGACCCTCAGTTCATTGAGCCAGCCCGCCGGGCGATTGAAAGGATGTTGGCTGTTCAGGCAGGCTAAGTTGTGAGAATAGAAGCCTGGGATGCGGTTGTCGTCGGAACTGGCCTTGCGGGGATGACGGCGGCCTTGGCCCTGAGTCCGCTAAAAACCCTTCTGATCACAAAAACAGATACCCTTGAAAGTGGATCAACTCCTTGGGCTCAAGGCGGTGTGGCCTTTCCCGCTGATGAACAGGATATCCCGGTCCATATTCAAGATACGCTTGAAGCCGGTAGCCATGCCGGCAATCAAGCCGTTGTAGAGTTTTTGATTCGTCAAGCACCGCTCGCTCTGTCCTGGTTAGAAAATCAGGGCTTCTCTTTTGACCACGGCGTCGATGGCCAATATGATCGCGGTCAAGAAGGGTCACACTCTCGCCGGCGGATTTTGCATGCGGGCGGCGACGCCACAGGGGCCGCTTTATCCCGCTTCTTTGCAAAAAAAGTCACACAAGCTTCTCATGTTTCGGTGCGAACTCAAATCTTCGCCGTTGACCTCGCAACCGACCCTTATGGTGTTTCGGGTGTCTGGCTTTGGGACGCTCAGGGGGCGCTTTTAGTGACCACGCGACGGGTAATTCTGGCCACAGGCGGCTGGGGTCAAGTCTTTCCTCGTACAACAGCACCGGTCGAAGCTACCGGAGATGGCGCCGTGATGGCCTTTCGTTCGGGTGCGGACCTGCGCGACCCCGAGATGATTCAGTTTCACCCTACAGGACTTGAGACAACCAAATCGGGACAAGTTCCGCTTTTAACGGAAGCTCTTCGGGGAGAAGGGGCACCTTTGATCACAGCCTCTCACGAAAAGGACTTAACCCCATTGACCATTCCCCATCCGTTAGGAGCCTTAGGCCCACGCGACACCGTAGCTCGCGCCGTATTTTTACGCCGTCAGCAAGGCTTTGGTGTCTGGCTGGATGTGCGAAGCATCCCCCACTTAGAACAACACTTTCCGACTGCCGTTTCGGTTGCGCACCAGAGTGGCTTCAACCCCCTTCAGGAACCACTCCCAGTTATCCCGGTCGCACACTACATCATGGGTGGCGTCAAAACAAATCGTTCGGGCGGTACTCGTGTTCCCGGTCTGTACGTCATCGGCGAAGCCGCCTCCAGTGGCGTTCACGGGGCAAATCGTTTGGCCTCAAATAGCCTTTTAGAGTGCTTGGTCTTTGGTCTAGCCAGTGCTAACGCGGCAGTACACCAGGTCACGCCCCCCATTGTTACCCCCATCACAACACCACAGCGCCTGCAGGGCCCCCTGGTTCCTCTTCAAGAGATTGAACGTTTTAGAAAGCAATTACGCGATGTTACCTATCAATCAGGCGGTCCCGTGCGCAACGGGCAGGAACTCCAAGACGGCTTAAACCAGCTAGAAAAATTGACTCAAGAGTGGCGCCGATCTGCTGTTGTGCCGCTGTCAGACCAGACCACGCGCGAACACCTCCAAGCCTTTATCGAAACAGATAACCTCTTGGTTCTGTCCCGGCAAATTCTTAGGGCGGCGCTTGCTCGAGGTTCTAGCCTGGGGGCTCACTACCGCAGTGATGCTCCATGAGCGGGTTTACGATTCGGTCTCTGCCCGGTCGGGTACACCACTGGATTGAGGGTCTAGAAGCTTGGGGGCGCGAAGAACATCGGCGACTCGAAGGACAAACTCCCCTACCGCTCGAGGGCGAAACTCTTGCCTATAGTCCTCAAGGAAGCAAGGAACTCTTCTGGGTAACTAACACCTGGCAGTCTCCCGTTGAAATCCACTTTACTTCAATTACCGACGCCGCACAGGCTCTACGAAGCCTGGGCGCCCTTTGGTCGCCTGTTCCGGGTCGCTTTCATCGCCGCGCGGCGTTGATTCAAGAAAAGCTGCCTTATCTTTCACTCAAGCCCAAGAGCTTTCCTTTTCGCTTGCCTTCGGCCCCGCTAGGAGCCTGGACCCTGCTTAACGAAACGACCCTTTGGGCCTCGCCGGTTTGCACTAACCCCTTCCCTGAGGGCAAGCCACCCCTTCTTGAAAACAAACTTGACCCGCCCAGTTCGGCGTATGCCAAACTCCAAGAAGCGCTTCTCTACTATGGCGCCGTACCCCAACCGGGCGACCTCTGTCTCGATGCAGGCGCCGCCCCCGGCGGTTGGACTTGGGTGCTCCTCAATTTAGGCGCTCGGGTTATGAGTTTTGACCGCGCGCCCTTAGACGTTCGGCTTAGTCACCATCCAGGGCTAACTCACCGCCAACAGGATGCATTCACCCTAAAACCCGAACACGTTGACCCGCTAGACTGGTTTGTCTGTGATGTGGTTTGCTACCCCGCCAAATTGTGGGATTGGCTTCAAGCTTGGCTGGACAGCGGAAAGGTTGAGCACTTTATTGTGACCATTAAAATGCAGGGCGAGCCGGATTGGGAAACCCTAGAACGCTTTGCGCACGTACCAGGGTCCCGTTTACGTCATTTAGCACACAACAAGCACGAGTTAACCTGGATGCTGTAAGCCCTTACAGGGTTTGACTAGCGTCGTACACCGTACCGTTGACGGTAATGGTTCCTGTTCTTGTCCCGGTAAAAACAGCACTTTGAGTTAAATTATACGTTAAGGTCGGATCCAAAGACAGGGTTTGGCCACCTGTTGCGCTTAGAATTCCAAGCTCCGTAAACGTCAGTGTACTGCCATTGGACGCCGAGGGAACCGCGGTCTCGGTTCCCGAGATTGTCATTGAACCATTGATAACATAACCGCTCACAACATCAAAGTAGTTCGATAATACACAGTTAAAATGAAACTGGGTGACCGCACTACCGTTGGTACCAGACACGGAATACGCCCCTGTAATCGTCGCCTCGGCATTGTTCAACAGGCTGATGTTTCCGTTGGTGGTCACCGTTTGGGTTGCCAGATTTGGAAGCGCTGCTAGGCCTTGCTTCGTCACGTCGTCAACGGCGTACATAACATTGGCTACGCTATTTTGAACAGACCAGCTCGCTGAGGATAACGGGGGGTAAGACGGTTCGCTAGGATACTGGCAGCTCACAAGGCCAACAAGACAAAGTGCGCTGCAATACCACTTGTTAAAGCGTTTGACTATCGTCGTAAGTCGTTCCGTTGTAGGCTATCGTTCCTGAAATAGAACCTTTTGTGACTGATTGACCACCAAACGGTCCTGTTGACGTCGCATTAACGGTCATATCAGGGGCCACGGTGCCATTATCAACGCCAACCGACGTCAATGATCCTTTATATGTCATGTCCAGGCCCACCGTCAATGTATTCGCCGTTGAAGTAGAACTAATCGTCACTGTTTCAGAACCAGCAATCGTAATAGTTCCATTGATCGTGTCACCCGTAGACGCGTCAGAATAATTTACAAACGTGGCAGTAACGTCAATTGTCACTGTTTGGTTGTTGTTGCTGATTACGTAAGTTCCACTGATTGTGACACCGGCTAGACTAGTGTTGTTGTTAATGACACCGCTAGTAGCATTTGATGTAGCTGGGTTAGGAACAGAGCTTAACGCCTGATTTGCAGCTGCCGAGACGTCGGCTAGTACCTTTTTAACCGACGTCTGAGTAGCGGCGCTGGCCGATGTCAGCGGGGTATAGGTGGGCGTTGACGTTGTCGAGCTAGCCGTGGGATTTTGACAGCCCACAAGCAAAACAAGCAATAGCGTAACTGTTGCGCCAATTGCTATGTGTTTTTGTAACATAATCACTCCTTTTGTTCATTGTAAAGGAGTACTGTTGAAACCGTCAACCCTGGACATAATTATCCAGGGTTGAGTAAAAATTTCTATAGTTTTTAGAGCAAATTGGCCGATTGGTAACTATTGCCGTTAGCCGTTGTCAGATCGGTTCCATAGGTTTTCACCCAAGTGGCACCGTTTCCATTGTCAAACACAACGGTTTGGCCCTGCGAAAACGCAGTGTCAGTATAGGTGTCTTGAAAGACCACGTTCCCAGTACCGTCAAACCCTTCTTGCCAATAGTAGTTGGTTGCTGTACCACCGCTCGGTGTCATAGTGATTGATGTGTTGGTTACCCCGCCGTTGTTGTCGGCATAGCCATAAATTCCATAAGTCGCAGTATCGGTACCGGCGATGTTGAAGCTCATACTGGCAAAGACGCCGTTTAAGGTCGATTTAGGATCCGGAACAACGCTCATCTGCATGGAATCCGTGTTGCCTGTCACCGTTTGATCGGGCATGCTCACCTTAAAGGAAGTAGAATTATCAGCACCGTCAGCCACCAGTTCAAGCGTCGTTCCCGACATCGTCATGGACATTTTTATCGCCTGAGTTGACCAACTAAAGGTCATCGACATCGACGATGCTGCCGCAGTACTGGTTGCTGGCTGTGTAACCGTAATAACGGCCGAGTTTGGTAAGCTTGCAGCAGAGTTTGTTGCCAAATAATTGAAATCGTTAATCGTGATTGGTTGCCCGACCATGCCGGCTTCATTCGAAGTGGAATCTGAGGCAGGTAACTGCTCAGCTAAAGCGTTGATCATGGCTTGCGTGGGGGTTACGACAACATTTTTGGTGTCCGTTCCGGGCTTAAGGTTGTTTTGACTGATCGCCGCATCGACTACCGATTCAAACATCAAAAGTACGGGCTGAATCGTGGACATCAGGCCCGTCATGTTCTTAATTTGCTGGTAACCTTCAGATTGAGCGGCAACGGTAGTTGTGCGCGCGCCAGCTAAAGAAGCCGCGGTTGAGGAAGAGGTCAACGACGTAGGCAACTTTACAGTCGAGGTGTTCGGTAAAACCTGATTCTTATAAACGGTCGTTGTCGGAGTTGGGGTCGGTGTGGGGGTTGGCGTCACCGAGGTTGTCGTCGAACTCGTGCTTGAGGTCGGCTGGGAACACGAACTAAACACCAGGGTCAAACCCAAAGCTAGCCCTAAAAGAACAGAAATTTTCATAGCTTTCTCCTTTGTGAGCAAGTTACTAAGAAATTGCTCAAAAGAAGAATATCACAGTTTTTTTAATAAACAAGTAAACCGCTCAGAATTCTCTACTACTCTTATTTTTTACCAATCGATGACCGGCTTTCCTTGAGCTGTCAGGTACGCATTGGCTCGGCTGAACGGGTGAGAACCAAAAAACCCTCGGTAGGCGGACAACGGCGACGGATGTGCACTTCGAATGATCAAGTGCCGCGTTTCGTCTAAAAACGACCCTTTTCGTTGAGCGTACGCCCCCCATAAAATGAACACGACGCCACTTTTTTCGGTACCGAGAAGCTTTAACACGGCATCCGTAAACGTTTCCCACCCTCGCCCGGCATGGCTAGTTGGTTGTCCAGAACGAACAGTCAGCGTCGAGTTGAGAAGCAACACGCCCTGCTGGGCCCATGATTCCAACGAAGAATCCGTATGCGGCTCCCGCCCTAAGTCGGTACGCAATTCTCGAAAGATATTGACCAACGATGGCGGAAGATCCACACCGGGAAAGACTGAAAAGCAAAGTCCATTGGCTTGGCCGACGCCGTGGTACGGGTCCTGCCCTAAAATCACGACGCGCACCTGAGGAAACGGACAAAGATCAAAAGCGCGAAAAATTCGTCCCCCTGTGGGGTAAACGGTTGTGCCTTTATATTCCTGACGGACAAATTCTGTTAATTCACAAAAATACGGTTGCGCAAACTCGCCCGATAATTTTTGCTTCCAAGAATCTTCAATGCGAACATCCATGCTTTCATTAGATGCCGACAGGCAGGGGTGCTCGTCAACAGGGGTCTCGGAAATTCTTACCAAATCCAGTACCTTAGAGTCATGATCAAACTCATCGCTATCGATTTAGACGATACCCTTTTACGGACCGACCTGACAATTTCCCATAAAAACCGCGCCGCTCTGCGTGCCGCCGAAGAAAAAGGTGTGCGCCTGGTGCTAGCTTCGGGACGGTCGTTGCCCTCGATGAAGAATTATGCCCACCAATTGGGCTTGCACGATAAGCCGGGCTACCTGATTTCGGACAACGGTTCCACCGTTTCGTCCACCTCCCCTTTTCAGGTTCTGGTGTCACACACCCTCGAAAAGCCTCTTTTAGACGAATTATTTGACGCCTTTGCTGAGCTTGGCCTGCCAGTGCAAGTTTACCAAGACAAGACGATCCTGGTTACCTCCGAGAACAAGATTACTTCGGTAGACGTTAAGTTGTCCGGCTATGAACGCCAAATCGTTCCCGATTTAAAACAGAGTTTAACCTTTCGACCGGCAAAACTGGTGATACCCGGCGACCCCGAACTTCTTAAAACTGCTCTTGTACGCATTCGTAAGGTTTTTGGCACGCGGGTGAATAGTTTTATCTCTAAACCCTATTTTCTAGAGGTCTTGCCGTTGGCCGCGGACAAAGGAACAGCGTTAGCTTTTGTGGCCCAACAGGCCGGTCTTAACCGAGAAAACATAATGGCCATCGGTGATGCGGCCAATGATTTAGGGATGATCAAGTTCGCCGGTTGGGGCGTCGCCATGGCCAACGCCATTCCCGAGGTCAAAGCCATCGCCCGGATAATCAGTGCCGCTGATCATGAGGACGATGGTGTTGCCGAAATTCTTGAACGATATGTGTTGTCGAATTAATTATACTTTATCGACGTAGCTGACACGGACCTGCTTGATCAGGCCATCACCCTCGCTTTCGGTGGTGATATCTTTCATATCATTGAGGGCGGTGTGAATCAAACGGCGTTCAAACGGGTTCATGGGTTCGAGCAATTTCGAGGTGCGAGTGCGCCGAACCTGCTGCGCTGTTCGCAGAGCTAAGTTGACCAAATGGTCCTCTCGGCGGTTGCGATAGTTTTCGGCATCCAAGACCACTTTGAGGTGAGTACCTTTCCCGTCCAACAGGTTCATGGCATACACATTTGCTAAAACTTGAAGCGAATCCAGGTTTTTGCCGTGTTTCCCAATCAATAAGTTGGCATCTTCGCTGAGCAGATCCAGAATGATCTTGTTTCGCTCTCGGCCAGTCAGGCTAACGCGAGCTAAAAAACCCATCTTTTTGATCATCGTTTCAACAAAAACCGTGACTTTGCGCTCGAGCTCAGGGTTTGGTTCGTAAGGCAGACTTTCTTCGTCTTCTTCTAAAGCCGGCTCGGAGTCGTGGGTATAAACCCGGATCCGCACCCCACCTTTTTTAAAAAGTCCCTTTCGTCCGGAATCGAGGATTTCAACATCAAACTCGCTTTCGTGAAGGCCCAATTCCGCCATCGCTTTGGCAATGGCTTCATTTTCGGTTTTTGCTTCAAATTCGTGAGTCATTCTCTACCTCCGCACTTTTTTCGAAGACGGCGCGATCTTGGGACCAGCCGCAGTTACCGGTTTCTTAAAATGTTTATTGACATAAGCCTGTTGAAACACGGTTAAAATATTTTGAACGCACCAGTATACCATCAAACCTGAGGGCATTTCATAAAGCATAAAGAAGAAGAGGATGGGGATACCGAAGGTCATGATCTTCATCTGGGTGTTGCCCTGAGCCCCACCAGGCTGACTTAATGACGAGCTAAGGATCTGTGTACCCACCATGATAAAGGGTAAGGCGTGCAAGGCCGTCCAGTTGAGGAGCGGCAAGGGGAAGCCCCAGCTAAAGACAACATCAGGAACCGAAAGGTCCGGAATCCAACCGGGGATAAACATGGCCCCGCGCAAGTCAAACTGATTTTGGAACATCCCGTACAGGGCAAAGAAGATGGGGATCTGCAAGATCATCGGCAGACAGCCGCCCATGGGGTTGACGCCTTCTTTTTGGTAAAGCGCCATCGTTTGTTCGTTAAGTTTTTTTGGGTCATCCTTGAACTTAGCCTGCAATTCTTTCAGCTTTGGCTGTAGGGCCTGCATGGCAGCACTGGCTCGATAGCTCTTTTGGGTTAAAGGCCAAGTCAGCAGTTTGACCAAAATTGTCAACAGAATAATGGCCACACCCCAGTTCGGGATTAAGTAAACAATGCCTTGAAGAACAAATTTCAGAATAACCTCAAGCCAGCCCAGCAAAAAGTTGTCTTCGAGCGCCCGTTCCAGCTTCAGATCCGAGAAACCTTCCGGGTTATTCTTTGCCTCGTCATACATTTTAAGGACTTTTTCTTCTTTCGGTCCTACATAGAAATGGAAAACATCTTTATTGGTCGAACTTTGCAGTTGGGGACGGGAAAAGGCCAACCGGTCAACCTGAGTGTCTCCCTGTTCTGGTTTGTCCGAGAATGTCGTTTCATACTGAGTACCATCGGGAATACCAATCACGGTAAAGTACTTGCCGACAATAGCCGCCCATTTTGCATCGTCGTGAAAAGACTTGGTTTCGTTAGTAAACGTTTCATCCTTACGGTCATTGCCCACGAGACGATAGAATTTCCGATAATCGGCGGACCCATCGAGTTTAGTAAACGACGGCCCAATCTGAGGGCCATAGGTCAAGGTGTACGCATACTTTCCGTTCGAAAGATCTGGGATCGTTCCGTTAGAACTTTGGGTTTCAACATCAACTTCGATCATGTAATCGTTGTTATGAAAGGTGAACGTTTTCGATAAGGTAAAGGGTACGCCTTTGACATCCAAAAAGTTCTGTGAGAAGCGAACTTTATGCGGTCCCAGCTGTTCCACTTGAAAAGGGACCTGAATATTTGGTTTTCCCCAACCGCCAAAATTAGTCTCAAAAGCATCGCCCGTTCCCCATTTGGTGGCAACCATCTGAACGGGTTTGCTGTTATCCAGGTGTTTTTTTAACTCGATCGACGTTGCCACGGCACCGACATTCGACAAAGTCACCTGCATCAGGTTGGTACTGATGACCACGTTTTGCGGTGTTGCAGGCAGGGTCGTCAACACAGGGGCTTTTCCGTTTGCGGGCACCGTCGGAGCCAGGGACGGCGCAAGTTGAGCGGTACTGGCTGGTTGTTCTGTTTTTGTCAGAGGCGGTAAGGGGGCTTCCGGTTTTTTAGGCCAAAAGACGTTTTGAATCAAAAAACTGCCGAGCACCACGACGATCGATAAAACAATCGCCAAGATGGTGTTTTTTTCCATAAAGACTCCTTTCAGGGTACGGGATCATAACCCCCCGGCGAACCGGGGTGACATCTCAGAATACGTCGGATAGCTAAAATACCGCCGCGCCAGGCGCCGTACTTTTTCACTGCTTCTAAACCATACGACGAACATGTCGGCGTATAGCGGCAAGAAGGGGGAAAAAGTCCAGAAAACCCATATTTGTAGACCAGAATAAGTCCCCGCAAGGGCCACGATAAAAGCTTCGAGACCCAATTAGGCTTCCAACCCGGCTTTTGCCAGGAGCTGAAGGACTTGTCTTTCTCTGTCCCAGTAGGAAAACTTTCCGGGGTAAACGAGGATAACAATGTCGTGACCCGGGCGGATTTCTTCTTTATGAAGACGAAAGATTTCCCGGATTTGTCTTTTGGCGCGATTTCTTTGAACTGCATTACCGAATTTCTTGGACAAGCCGACACCAAGTCTCGACCTCTCCAGGGAATTCGCCGAAGCGGCTAGCTTCGCTCCCTGGCAACTGGCGCGCAGGGGCGAAGTAAACGCCCGCTGAAAGTCCTGTTTTCGTTTTAGCCTTTCTTGGTTAGTAAGGCTTTTTCTCATCGGAAACAGTCAGCTTTTTGCGGCCTTTAGCGCGGCGGCGAGCCAACACCATGCGGCCTCCCCGTGTTGCCATGCGGGCCCGGAAACCGAATTTGCGGGTTCTTTTAACACGGCTGGGTTGGTAAGTTCGCTTCACAATAACACTCCTCAAAAAAAGAAAAAATCGGGATGACTGGATTTGAACCAGCGACCCTCACGTCCCGAACGTGATGCGCTACCCCTGCGCTACATCCCGAAATTTAGCCTAGGTAGAATATCGGTTTTTTTTATCTTTGCCAAGTGCATTCACTCACGATGCAGTTTTATAAGATCTTCGAGTTTTTTTAAAAGCTCTTGGCGATTCTTTTCTTCTTCGGCAGAAATTGGTTCGGGGATAATTTTTGTTTTGGGTGCTTCCGAAGGAGCCGGTAGGTCCCCATAGCGAAACTTTAACCCTGTTATTTTCAATTCAGGGACACGACGCCGTAAACTTGCCAACAATGGTGCCTCATAGAGCAACAGAAGCTGTAGCCAAGCGGGATGATCGGCGGTGATCGTCACAACGCTATTTTTCCACTCCTCGATTCGGCAATGGCGCGCGGGGTGACGTTTGGCCAAGGCGGGAACATCCAACAAAACAGACTCCCAGCGGCTCACGAGGTGAAAAGACTCTTCGCCGGTAGGCCCAGTCTTTTGCGAAATAAAAGATTCCAGGTATGCTTTGAGCCTTTGTTCATCCATCTTTTTCGAACCTACCGTTCTTAACTTTAAGAATCAAGGGTTCGAGACTGCTACTAGGGTGCTCCTCGGGCAAATACGTGAAAAACGCTTGTTCGGCACTTGGTAACTGCTTCAAAAACCGCTGTCTCTTTTCCCCGTCAAGCTCTAACAGAACGTCGTCAAACAAAAGTAAAGGCAATTTGCCTGATTTTCGGGCCGAAAACCGAGCTTGCGCCGTACGGAGCAGCAGCGAAACGAGACGCACCTGACCAGTAGAAGCCGCCTGGGCAAAGTCACGACCTTCGAGGGTGAACACATACCGATCCCGGTGCGGGCCCGTGGTGGTATACCCGGTTTCGCGTTCTTTGGTCCGAGATTGTTCCAACTGTTGGACCAAGTCTTCATGTGAACCCCTCCACGAAGGCCGGTAACGAATTTCAAGTTTTTCTAAGCCTGATACCGTTGAAAACAGCTCGGGAAAAACCTCGTTGAACTCTTCGATCAATTGCTGACGCGCCTCAACGAGATCTAAACCCTTGCGGATCAACTGTTCTTCCCAAACGGGTAGAGCCCCTCCGGGGTCCGAGCTGAGCAAAAGGTTCCGTGTTTTAAGGAGCTTTCGATATTGTCGCAAGTTATCGATGTAGGATGCGTCAAATAGCGACAAAGTTTGATCAAAAAAGAAACGCTGATGATCGGGGGTACCTTGAACAAATAGGTAATCTTCGTGCGTAAACGCCACACAGGGCATTTCACGAACCATGTCTTTGCGGTCGCGCACCGGCTCGCGGTCCCATAAAAAAGATTTTCCTTCTTCGGTAACTTTCAACCCTGCGGTATGAGTTTCACCGTCGCGCAAAAATTCCGCTTGAAGACTAAAGTGCGGCGAACCCCATCGACACAATTGCCCATCGATTTTGGTACGAAACGACGAACCGTAGCAAAGAAGGTAAAGGGCTTCGAGAAAATTGGTCTTCCCTTGACCGTTTTGCCCCACCAAAAAAATTTCCCTGGCTTTACCCAGGGAAATTTCCTCATCTTGAAGATTACGAAACTGGAAAAACCGTATCCGGGTAAACCCCATTAGTCCATCTGCATGGGCATAACGATATGAAAAAAGTCCCTGGCCGGTTCGGGGCGCAACGTCATAGCGCGTTTAGAATCGGTGAATTCCAATGCCATTCGCTCGGAACCTAAGACGCGTAAAGGGTCAAGTAAAAAGTTGTAGTTGACCGCAATGGTGGTTTGCTCTCCTGTAAAATCGCAGGGTATTTCTTCTTTAGCCATACCCAGTTCACTTTCTTCCGTGTTCACCATCAAGTTACCGTCGCCCACGGTGATAAAAACTCTTTTCGCTTTTTGTTCCGAGAGCAGTGAAACACGCTTGAGGGCTTCGCTAAATTCTTCACGCTTAAGACCAATCGTAAAGTTTTGACTTTCGGGTATGACACGGGAATAATTGGGAAATTGACCATCAATGAGGTTCGACGAAATTTTTTGATTATCAAACCGAACAAAAAGCTGTTTGTCTCCGACCGATAGGCTCATGACGCCCTGTCCAGAAGCCAGCTTTCGGATCAAATTCATCGTTTTTGGAGGAACGATGATACCGGGAAACTCAGGGATTCCGTTGGCAGGCTTTTCGATATACGAAAGTCTTCGACCGTCGGTAGCGACCATAACCACTTTATCGCCTTTGCGTTCCAAGTAAATCCCGTTCATAAAGTAACGAGTTTCATCGTCAGAAACCGAAAAAATTGTTTGACTGATCATTTCAAGAACTTCAGCTTGTGGTAGGTCAAACCATACAGCGTTTTCCGGGTCTTTAATTTCGGGAAACTTATCGCTCGAGGCGCTTTTGAGTTGAAAATCGATAGTCGTTCCTACCGGTTTGATAAAAAGTTTGCCGTCACGAACTTCAAAGCTGATCTCTCGATCGGGTAAGGATCGAAGAATACCTAAAAGTTTTTCACAGTAGACGGTGGTTACTCCGTCTTGTTCGGCTGCTACCGGCAAACGAGTTTCAAAGGCTACTTTCAGGTCAGTGGCTTTGATGGTCAAAAAGCCATCTTTTACCTCAAGAAGAACATTGCTGAGGATCGACATGGCGTTCTTGACAGAAATAATTTCCTGGGCAATCGAAACTTCTTTGAGCAGAACGTTGCGTTCCAAGGCAAACTTCATAGAAAGGCTCCTTCTTCTAAATTTCTATTTATAAAACAGTAGTAATAGTAGTAGTGTCGGGAAATTTGTGGATAAGCTTTCAAGTTCTTTTCCCAACGGCAGATATCTTTCCACATCCCTGTGAGAAGTTATGCCGGTTTTGTCCACATTTCCCCAAGCGCTTTTCGTTATACCGGATTTTCCACAAGAATATAACAGAAAATCCGGATGTTTTGCTACTCATCATGAGGCGTTGGCTCGTTCTCGGATGGTACGCATGATGTTTTGAATCACAATATCAAAATTGGGTTCGGTTTTTAGCTTGTCGACGATCTTTTGGACAGCGTGCATGACCGTGGTATGGTCACGGCCGCCGAACTCGATCCCGACTTCAGTGGTCGAAAACTCTGTCATTTCGCGAATTATGTACATCGCGATTTGCCGAGGTTGGGTAATGGCTTGCGTTCGCTTTTTGCCTTTGAGGTCCGAAACGCTCATTTTGAAGAACTCCGCAACAACCTTCATGACCAGATCCATGGGAATGCTCTGTTGAACAGGTCCAGCAAAGATGTTTTTGAGAAGGCTTTGGGTTACCTCTAAGGTCAAATCACGGCTGGTGAGTTCGGCATAGGCAGAAATTTGCTTAAGAGCAGACTCTAAGTCGCGAATGTTTGTTGTGATTTTTCGGGAGATGATTTCGAGAACGTCATCCGACACCTTCAGTTGCCGAACTTCGGCTTTCTTTTTCAAAATCACCATGCGAGTTTCCCAGGTGGGAATCTGTAAGTCGGCGTTAATGCCCAAGGTAAGCCTACTCAACAAGCGGTCGGTAAAGTCACGGAGCTCTTGTGGGGGTCGGTCACAGGTAAAAACGAGTTGCTTTTTTGACTGGTAGAGGGCGTTGAAGGTGTTAAATAATTCTTCTTGTGTTTCGCGTTTGCGCTGAAGGTCATGGATATCGTCAAGCAATAAGACATCAGCATTGCGGTACTTATTTTTAAAACTGCTGGTCTTTTTTGTGTTGATGGCGTCAAGAAACTCGTTCACAAAGCTTTCGGTGGGAATGTAGAGGATATTTGCCTTGGGGTTGTTCTGGTAAATGGCATTTCCTATGGCTTGCATGAGGTGAGTTTTGCCCAAGCCGACGCCACCGTACAACAAAAGCGGGTTGTAATTGGTCCCGGGGTCTTTTGAAATCGCCACCGCGCAGTTGTACGCAAAGTCGTTGTTGCCGCCGACAACAAAGTTGTCAAAGGTAAAATCGGGGTTGAGCATACTGTGCGGCCGTAGTTTGGCATGGTCAAACGAGCCTGAAGAGGCTATAGACGACGAAGAATTCTGTTTCATGGCAGGCTTTTCAGCGGGGAGAGAAACAGCTTTTTCGGCGGGTGCTTTCACAGTGAACTCGATGTTAACCTGGTGACCCGTCAAGTCTTTGAGAATTCCTTCGAGCTTGCCTCCAAAGGTCGACCTGAGTTTATCGCGAAAAAATGCTGACGGACTTTCAACCGTCAAATTGTTGTCCTCTTCGAAGATGACGTTCAGGTTCGAAAAAAATAACACAAACTCTGACTCGCTCGTCGTTTGCTGGATTTGCGAGAGAGTCTCCTTCCAAAAATCTGCCAGGTGCATGGTTAGCCTCAAAAAGGATTTTAACAAGTTATCCACAGATAGGGTAGCGAAAAGAGTATCCTAAACCCAAGAATTTTTCAAACAACACCTTAACAAAAATTTGCGAATTTGAAAAAAGAATTCAAATAAATAACTGTAATAGAACGACTTATTTTCTCATGGATTTTTAATTATAAAAACTTGTCGCCCGATGGTAAATTTTAGCCACTTTTCCCCTGAAAATCCACCGAATTTAAAAAGGAATTCCGAATTTTTCCACAAGTTATCCACGACCAGATTGCTTGTATATTATAAGACAAAAAGCTGAGAATCTTTACTTTTTCGCTTTCAGCGCCTATACTGCGGGACTTATGAACGAAAATTATTCCGCGGAGCAGATTCAGATCCTTCGGGGTCTTGACGCTGTCCGAATGCGGCCAGGTATGTATATCGGTTCCACAGGTCCCGATGGTTTGCATCACCTGGTCTATGAAGTTGTCGACAATAGTATCGACGAGGCCTTGGCGGGCTTCTGTACTGAAGTCAATGTCACAATCGAAGAGGGCGACATCATTCGCGTTGAAGACAACGGGCGCGGTATTCCTGTGGATATCCATCCCGAAGAGGGCATCAGTGCTCTCGAAGTCGTCATGACCAAACTTCATGCGGGCGGTAAGTTTGACAAAAACTCCTACAAAGTTTCTGGCGGTCTCCACGGAGTGGGTGTATCCGTCGTTAACGCGCTCTCAGAATGGCTTGAGGTCATTGTAGAGCGTGATGGCCAGGCCTGGTTTCAAAAGTACCGCTTAGGTGAGCCAGTTAAGCCGGTTGAGCTATCTGGCCCCTCGTCGCGACGAGGAACCACAACAAAATTTAAGGCCGACCCGTCGATTTTTCAAGAAACGACGGTTTACAGCTTTGACGTGTTGGCCAAACGTCTTCGAGAATTGGCCTTTTTGAACAAAGGTGTTCGGATTATCCTCGTGGATTCCCGGGAACTTCCTGACAAAACCCAAGAGTTTTACTTTGAGGGTGGGGTGAAATCCTTTGTTGAGTACCTCAACACCAACAAAAACAAGCTCCAAGAAGAAGTGATCCACTTTGAAAAAGATAAAGATAGTGTCAATGTTGAAATCGCCTTGGAGTGGAACGATACCTACCAAGAAAATCTCTTTTGTTTCGCAAATAACATCAACACGCGCGACGGTGGTACTCACCTGATAGGGTTTAAGTCAGCCTTGACCAGAACGGTCAATGCTTTTTTAAATAACTCTAAGTGGGCTAAAAAGTTACCAGAACCTCTGTCGGGCGAGGATACCAGGGAAGGCCTAACGGCCGTCATCTCGGTCAAAGTTCCTAACCCGCAATTTGAGGGTCAAACGAAGGGTAAATTGGGCAATTCCGAGGTCAAAGGGATTGTCGAATCGGTTGTTAACGAAGAGTTACAAGATTATCTGGAACGGCACCCACGCGAGACGGAAAAAATCCTTGAGAAGTGTGTTTTGGCAGCAAATGCCCGTGTTGCGGCGCGTAAAGCTCGTGAGAATGCCCGTCGTAAGAACCCGTTTGAATCGAACGGACTCCCGGGTAAGCTGGCAGATTGCGCCGAACGCGACCCCACCAAATGTGAAGTCTATATTGTAGAAGGTGACTCGGCAGGTGGTTCGGCAAAGATGGGACGTGATCGTAACTTCCAGGCGATTTTGCCCCTGTGGGGCAAGATGCTCAACGTCGAGAAAACCCGCGAGGACAAAGTCTTGACCAACGACAAACTGTTGCCGGTCATTCAGACGCTCGGTGCCGGTGCAGGCGAAGTCTTTGATGTTAGCAAATTGCGCTACCACAAAGTCATCATTATGGCCGATGCCGACGTCGATGGGTCCCATATCCGTACCCTTCTCCTGACGTTCTTTTTTCGTTACATGCGAGATCTGGTTGAAAAAGGCTATGTGTACATCGCCATGCCGCCTCTGTACAAAGTTACCGTCGGTAAGCAGATTCGCTACGCTTATGATGACGCAGAGCGAGAACGGATTCTGGCTGAGCTGGATGTTTCTGCCGAAAAAGCCAACATTCAACGCTACAAAGGTTTGGGTGAAATGAATCCCGACCAGCTGTGGGAAACCACCATGAACCCCGCGACTCGGAATATCATTCAGGTTCATCTCGAGGATTACATTGGCGCCGATCAAATTTTTAACACCTTGATGGGTGATTTAGTTCCTCCCCGCCGCCAGTTTATCGAAGACAACGCCTTATTTGTTTCTAATCTCGACATCTGACAGGAGAGATCGCTGTGTCTGACCATCAAGGGAAAGTTATCCCCGTTAACATTGAAGATGAGGTGAAAACCTCGTACTTGAACTATGCTATGTCGGTCATCGTTTCGCGGGCCCTTCCCGATGTCCGAGACGGTTTGAAGCCGGTTCACCGCCGCATCCTGTACGCAATGCACGAGATGGGCTTACGGGCGGACCGGACGTACAAAAAAGCGGGCCGTATTGTCGGTGACGTTTTGGGTAAGTACCACCCGCATGGTGACCAATCCATTTATGACGCGCTGGTCCGTCTGGCCCAAGAATTTAGCATGCGGTATCCCGTGGTTCGGGGCCAGGGAAACTTCGGCTCGGTAGACGGCGATCCACCGGCGGCTATGCGGTATACCGAAGCGAAAATGCATCGGATTGCCGAAGAAATTCTGCGCGATATTGAAAAGAATACGGTCGATTTCGGCCCCAACTATGACGATTCTCTCGAAGAACCGCTGGTTATGCCAACGGCATTCCCCTACCTCTTGGCTAACGGCTCAAGCGGTATCGCTGTTGGTATGGCAACCAACATGGCGCCTCATAACCTTCGGGAGATTTGCGCCGCCATAGTGGCGCAAATTGATAATCCTGATGTCACTATCGAGCAGTTGATGCAACACATCAAAGGACCAGATTTTCCTACTGGGGCGCAGATTTTTGGTCGTGCCGGTATCTATTCGGCGTTTCGTACGGGCCGCGGTCAGGTCATGGTTCGCTCCCGCTACGAAATCGAAGAATCCCGAACGGGGAAACAAGCGGTTATCGTTTCCGAATTGCCTTATCAAGTAAACAAGGCCCTCTTGATCGAACACATCGCCGAGCTTGTTCATGATAAAAAAATTGAAGGCATTTCGGACCTGAGGGACGAGTCGGATCGCACCGGTATACGGATGGTTATCGAGATTAAGAAGGGTTTTGATCCTCAAGTGATCCTGAATTTCCTCTTTACCCATACGAACCTTCAACAGAGTTTCAACATCAATAACCTGGCCCTGGTTAATGGCCGTCCCGAAGTTCTGGATTTAAAAAAGATAATCCAGGCATTCATTAACCACCGTAAAGAGGTGATTACCCGGCGGACCAGGTTTGACTTAGAAGCCGCTGAGAAACGAGCCCATATTCTGCAGGGCCTTAAAATCGCCCTCGAAAACATCGATGAAGTCATCCGCATCATCAAAGAATCCACCAGCGTCCAGAATGCCAAAGAACGCCTGATGGCCCGGTTTGAGTTCAGCGAGATCCAAGCTCAGGCGATCTTGGATATGAGACTTCAAAAACTCACGAGCCTGGAAACGCAAAAGATCCTAGAAGAATTGCAAGAAGTGATGGCGATTATTGCCTACCTGACGGACCTTCTTGAGCACGAAGAAAAGATTTTCGATGTTATTCGTGAAGAAACCAATACGATTTCTGAAAAGTACGGAGATGATCGGCGAACCGAAATCGTTGACGTAGAGTTGGAATCTGTGGACTTGGAAGACCTGATCCAAGAAGAGGCTATGGTTGTTGTGCTTTCGACCGAGGGGTACATCAAGCGCGTTCCCTTGACTGCCTACCGTTCACAGGGGCGGGGTGGTAAAGGTTCCAACTCGGCTAACCTTAAAGAAGAAGATATTGTTCAAGACATTGTGGTGGCCAGTACCCATGCGGTGATCTTGATTGTTTCGTCTTTGGGGAATGCCTACTGGGTTAAAACCTATCAATTCCCCGAAGGCTCGCGCACCAGTCGTGGCAAGCACGTTCACTCGCTTCTGCAAATGGAAGAGGGGGAAACTATCAAAGCGATTGTTCCTCTCGAGAAGTTTGACGAGGACCATTTTGTCGTGATGACTACCAGGCGTGGTCAGGTTATTCGTATCAACACTTGGGAATTTCGTAATGCGAAGACCAAGGGCATTAATGGTATCACGCTTAAAGAGGGTGATGTGCTGGTGAACGCCACGCTTACCAACGGGCAAAATGACCTTATGTTGTTAACGCGTAACGGCTACGGCTTACGGTACTCCGAAAACCTTATCCGGGCCACGGGCCGGAACTCACAGGGTGTGATCGGCATCGCACTTCGCGAAGACGACGACCAGGTGGTTTCGATCTTGGCGGTTCATGAGGACGAACAGGTTCTCATGATTTCAGAGAAGGGTTTTGGAAAGCGTCTTGATTATTCGACCCTGAACCCCCACGGTCGCGGTACTATGGGACAGATCTGCTACAAGGACAATGAAAAGACCGGAAAAATCATCAGTGCTATTGCCGCCGGTCCTGACTTTGACATTGTCTGTATCACCTCCGCGGGAAAGACCCTTAAATGCAACACCCAAGAGGTTTCGCAGCAAGGTCGGGCCTCAATGGGTGTAAGGGTTCTGGATATTGATGAAACGGACTTGGTAGTAGGGATTGCCCGCGCGCTCAAAGAAACTGATACGTATGATGTTTCACGTGAAACAAATTAAAGTTTAAAACGCTTTCGGAACGCTGAAACGGCCGCCTGGTAGTCTGACTCCAGAGCGGCCTTTTCTTTTTCTGACAAAAAGCTCCCTCGGATGGCGGTGAGATTGATACGAATTAGGTCGTCGAGGTTAAGGTCAAAGTAGCGAATGGCGAGTAGGTAATCATCGGTAAGGTCTGTGTTCTGGATGTGTGGATCGTCTGAATTCAGGGTAACCGGTACACCCTCGTGAAAGAGTTTGCCAAAGGGGTGGGTGGAGGTGTCCTTCCAAGACCCTGTTTGTCGATTAGAGGTTAGGCATTGTTCCAACAGGATGTTCTTATCTTTGAGGTAGGCTTGGAGCTCTCTATCTTGAATTGCCGACGTACCGTGTCCAATGCGCGCGGCATTGAGTAAACGAATCGCATCCCAGATCTGTTGGGCAGGACTGACTTCGCCGGCATGAATGGTTGCCTTAAAGCCGTCTTGATGAATGAGGTTAAAAAGCCGCTGAAATTCGTGGGGTGGGTAGTTTGTCTCGTCACCAGCTAAGTCGTAGCCACAAATTTCGGGCGAAACCCCTTTGATCTGATGGTACATGGCAATTAAATCGTCTTCGGTCTGTTTGCCTCGGTTCAGGGTGATCAAGAACTTCAGGCGAAGATTATCTTCGACGGCGGCTTGCAGGGCGGAATGAATAACCACCTTGCTGACCTCGGCACGATTAAAATTGTTAAATACGGCGTAATGTTCTGGGTTGAAGCGTAGCTCCATGTAAAAGATGGCATCTTGGCGAAAGGTCTTGACGGCGTGGTAGGTGATTTCGGCAATATCGCCAAGACTGCGGTACCAATCGTTTTTGAACTTGCTCAAAAACAACAAAAAATCTGGCTGGCCGTTGGCGGGAAACTGGTTTTCTTCACGAAACGCAGTAAGGGTAGAAGGAACAGATAAACCATTCCGCTTTGCGATTTCGTAGAGTTTGTCCAACGGGTACGTTCCCTCTAAATGACGGTGCAACTCTACCTTAGGAAAATACCGTAATACCTCTTTGTTCAACAGCCTGTCGTTCGCCATCCTTGGGTCCCTCTAGAAATTCCTCGGCAACTAGAGCTTCAAACTAAAGATTCTTTTCGTTATACTCGACCTATGGGAAAAATCCTTGTGTTTGCCAACCAAAAGGGCGGGGTGGGAAAAACCACTACCGCCGCCACCTTGGGCGCGTACTTAGCCCAACATCAAAAGAAGGTTTTGCTGGTCGACTTTGACCCGCAAGGGAACTTAACGAGTTCGGTGGGGGCCGATAAGACTCTTCCAGGTATTTACGAGGTCATCACCGGGGTAAAACAGTTGACCGACTGTGTTCAGGCAACGGGCGAAGCGAACCTCTTTGTCTTAGGGAGCAATATCAACCTTTCGGGTGCGGGCGTGGAGTTGATTGGCCAAAAGGACCGGGAATTCTTTTTGAAAAACGCCCTGGCTCCGGTGAAAGAAGCTTATGACTACATATTTATCGATAGCCCGCCCTCGTTAGATCTGATCACCATCAACGGGTTGGTCGCGGCTGATGGGGTGTTTATCCCCTTGCAGTGCGAATACTTCGCCATGGAAGGACTTTCTCAGCTGGTAAAAACCATTCAAGCTGTACAAAAAGGGCTTAATCGGAGTCTTGAAATTGCCGGAATCATCCTTACGATGTACGACTCGCGGACCAACCTCGCCCAAGATGTCGCTCGAGAAGCGGTCAAGTATTTTAAAGACAAGGTGTTTCGCACGATTATTCCGCGGAACGTCCATCTTGGCGAGGCACCTTCGCATGGATTGACGATAAACCGCTATCGACCAGGTTCCCCCGGGGCTAAAGCCTACGAGAAATTGGCCGAGGAGGTCTTACAGCGTGTCTAAAGGTTTAGGAAAAGGTTTCGGCGCCCTTTTGCCCGAAGAGAACGAAACATCCGCCGAAGGCGTCTTACTGGCGCCCTTATCAGCGCTTCAGACTAACCCCGACCAACCGCGCAAAGAATTTGCCCAGGCGGCTCTTGAGGAATTGGCCGCTTCGATCAAAGAAAAGGGCATCCTTCAACCGATTTTGGTTGAACCCGTAGGCTCTGGCTACCGAATTGTGGCCGGTGAACGCCGCTTCCGGGCGGCGAAGATGGCTGGGTTAACGGAAGTGCCGGTGTTGGTCCGTTCCTTTACTGCCGAAGAGCGCATGGAAATTGCGCTGATCGAAAATATCCAGCGGACAGACCTCAACCCTGTCGAAGAAGCCAAGGCTTACCGACAACTCATGGACAGCTTTAACCTGACGCAAGATCAGGTAGCGCAAAAGGTGGGCAAACAACGCTCTACCGTGGCCAACGCCCTGCGGCTGTTGCGCTTGTCGGACGCAATGTTGGTCGATTTGGAACGGGGGGCCTTTAGTCCCGGCCATGCAAGAGCCTTGTTGGCGGTCGAAGATCCTTCTCGTCGTGAAGAGCTCCATCGACGAATTATTCAAGAGGGGCTAAGCGTGCGTGAGGCCGAGGCCTTTGTGAACGGAAAAGCCTTAAAAACCCCGACGAATAGCAACCCACCCTCACCGGCGCCGAGTGCTCCCCGTGATACCGAATTGGTATCTTGGGAACAACGCCTGATTGAAGCCTTTGGAACCAAGGTTCGCATCAAAGGCGATTCGCGCCAAGGCGTGGTCGAGATTTCCTATTTTACAACCGATGATTTGGAAAGGGTGTTGGAGCGTTTAGAAAAAGGTTCTTGACAAACCTCGTGTGTTCCGATAACTTCTGTGAGTCTAACTGGAGAGATGGTCGAGCGGTTTAAGGCACCGGTCTTGAAAACCGGCGAAGGCGTCAGCCTTCCGTGGGTTCGAATCCCACTCTCTCCGAGCTGTTGACTGGAGAGGTGCCAGAGTGGCCGAATGGGGCTCCCTGCTAAGGAGTTGTACGGCTAAAACCGTACCGGAGGTTCGAATCCTCTCCTCTCCGTAGTCTTTTTAGACAAAATGAGACCATAGCTCAGCTGGATAGAGCATTAGATTGCGGATCTAAAGGTCGGAGGTTCGAATCCTCTTGGTCTCA
>JABEVK010000067.1 GCA_013044245.1 Spirochaetales bacterium
AACTACCCCCGATTTGCTCAGCGCCTCGTGGGCTCAGCTGGGCAGTGTTTCACCCGGCATCTTCGCTCTGCCGTTTTCAGAAATGTTCACGGATAACGCTCTGACTAACCAAACCACCAGCTTGAGTTCGGGGATGTTAGAATCGGATGCACAGCTGAGTTTAAATCGTCCCGGCACCTTTACCGCCTGGGATTTGTTATGGCCCCTTCAAGCGGATATAAAATTCTTAAATCGCCAAGAGCGCCAGTTGACGAGCCTGCTAAACTATCAACAAACCCAGGTGACGCTGAGTGCCCAGGCTAACAACCTCTTTGGCCGTGAAGGAGTTGACCCCATTGCCCCCTGGTACGAAACAGACCAGTGGTCGTGGAATCTGCAGACCAGCGTGGCAACAGGCAGTCAAGCGACCGATCAAAATGCGCAGATTGCCGCCGCAATCTTGCCCAAAGTCTACTTCACCAACCGTGAAAACATTCAAATGCCCGTCAAGTTTACGGCACAGTGGTCACTAACCAGTCTAACCACTCTCGAGCTGACCCCCGGCTGGGATATCCAGCTCCCGGCACACCTTCCCTTTACCTTTCCCGATTGGTTTAGTGCCCCTGATTTTCCCCGAACCCTTGAAGACCAATTCAGCCTCGATATTCTGCTCGGAAGCGGCTCGGTACCATCGCCCCTCCTGCAAAAGCTCGAAGCCGTTTACGCGGCTATTTTAACCGTTTCGCGGGCGAGTTCCTTAACCTTAACACTCAAGTGGGGCAATCAATGGAACGAGTACCAATACCTTGTAGGCCTGGAAGCAACCTTGGACATGAAGCTAAGCTTCTAGAGCAACGAGGCCTTCACCGTGTACACTGAGCGGGTGAGTGCCCCTTCTTTCCGCCCCATCCAAGTACTGCCCGAAGCCGTAGCACGCCGTATTGCCGCAGGAGAAGTCATCGAACGCCCGGCCTCACTCTTACGAGAACTTTTAGACAACGCCCTCGATGCCGGTGCGCGACAGATTGAGGTTCGCTGGGATGCCGGTGGCCTAGAAGCCCTGCAAGTTACCGACGATGGGTGGGGAATGTCGGCCGAAGATTTAGAATTGTGCTGGTTGCCTCATGCCACCAGTAAGATTCATACTCTTGAAGACCTTGATTCTCTGACCAGCTTAGGCTTTCGTGGGGAAGCCTTGGGCAGTGTTGCCGCTTGTTCGCGATTAAGCATAGTAACGGCTCGTGAGGACAGTACTGGTTATCGGTTAGAAGTCAACAATGGGCGTCCCGAGGCCGTAAAAAAAGCGGGTTCACCACGAGGGACAACGGTCCGGATCACCGAACTCTTTCATGAAGTCCCTGCCCGCAAACGCTTCTTAAAATCCCCGTCCGCTGAAAGTCAACTCTGTCGTAAAATCTTTGATGAAAAGGCCCTGGCCTTTCCTGAAGTCGGTTTTCGCCTCGTTATCGACGGCAAGCTCCGACTTCAGATCGAACCGCAAACCTTGGGACAGCGGCTTGGTCAGCTCTGGGGTTCCCCTTGGGATGATACCACGCACCTTAGGGAGTTTCAGGGTGGAGACAGCGATGCTCAATGGACCGTCTGGGTGCTTCTTCCCCCTGCGCACCGCAGTGACCGCAAAAAAATTCATATCTGGGCTAACCGTAGGCCCCTTCAAGAATTTGCCTTTGTTCAAGCCGTCAGCTATGCCTTCGAAGGCTGGCTCCCCGGGGGTGCCTACCCCTATGCCGCTGTCTTTCTTGAGATTGCACCCCACCTGGTTGATTTTAACATTCACCCGACAAAACGCGAGGCCCGCTTTAGGGGTGCAGATACTTTACACCGCGCCCTCGTTCAAACTGTTCGCGCAGGGCTACAAAGGACGGTACCGTCGGCACCGTTATTTCAAGCTCCCCCTACGGTATCCGAGCTTCCCGTTTCAGCGCCTGGCTTATCTTTTGACTCGGAAGCCGCAGAGGCTCGAGCTCCTGTTCTAAGGGGCCGGGCTCAGTTACCCTCAACCTCTGTTTGGGATAACGACGTGACCCCTGCCCCCGTTCAACCAGAAGTCCCGTATCCGTTTCGCTACCTCGGACAAGTTCTCGGGGTCTTTCTAGTCGTAGAAAAAGATGACATCCTTTACCTGGTCGATCAACACGCCGCTCACGAACGCTTGTTGTACGATGAACTGCGTTCAAGCGCGGGACAAACCCAAGAGCTGTTGTTCCCCCGTCGTTTCTGGGTTGAACCCGAGGTTCTTCAACAGCTTAAGCTTCGTCAACAAGAATGGGAGACTCTGGGTATTGGGTTGCGATTTCCCGACGATGGGGTAGAACTGTTCCGCTTGCCGCAACTCGTGGCAGAACGCGAAGGCTTGGTCATCGAGTTCCTAACAACGTTTGTCAAACCGCCCGAAGATATTGAAAAAGATTTGTACGCCACCCTAGCCTGCCGTTCCGCCGTTATGGATGGTGACCCCTTAGCACCTCAAGCCGCCCGTGACCTCGTTAACCGGGCGTTTCGTCTCGAAAATGCCCGGTGTCCCCATGGTCGACCGCTTTGGGTGACCTTGACTCGTCAAGAACTGTTTGAACGAATCGGACGCCTGGTCTAGGCGTCCGAGGTCTTGAGTTCGCTAGAACTATTTCTTTACTTCGCCAGAACAGCCTCAATTTCTGCCTTGTGCTGGTACGAAGGGTTCTCGGTCAAAAGTTTCTCATAGGTTTTCTTTCCTTCAGCGTTGTGTCCTAGGTCGTATTGCAGGCTTCCTAACTGATACCAGCCATCCCAATAGTGGGGGAACAGCTTAACCAGATCTTCGAGCACTGCCAAACCTAAATCCTTTTGCCCTGCGGCAATATAGGCCAAGGCTAGGTTGTAGCGGATGTCTGGGGTATCATTCTGGTGGGTTAAAGCTTTGTGGAAAAAGTCGATGGCTTCAGAAGCTAAGTGCTTTTTCAGGTATACCTGCCCCAGGTTATTCACCACGGCGGCGTTGCTGGGGGCTGAGTCATAGGCTCTACGAAGTTGTGTCATCGCACCGTCAAGATCACCTTTCTTTTCAAGAATCAGAGCAATTTGGACGCGAGGAGCCGCATAATCGGCTTTGAGCTGGAGCGCAGTCTGGTAAGCAGAGACTGCCAGGTCGGGTGACCCCACCTTTTCAAGACACTGCCCTAAGTTGAAAAAGTACTCGGGCACGGTAGCGTCCATCGAGGTCGCTTTTTGAGCGTTATCAAGCGCTTGATTAATTTCGCCTAGCTGAAGCTGGCAAGTAGAGAGATTGTAAACCAAGTCGGCACGGCTACCATTCAGCACCACCGAACGGGCATACTGCGCCTCGGCGTCTTTATAGCGTCCCAGGTCGTAGTAGGCGGCCCCCAAACCTGCCGCAAAGGTCACTGACTGCGGGTCTAACTGGGCCGCTTTCTGAAATGAGCGCAGAGCCGCTTCCAGTTTTCCTTGGTTAGCCAAAGTTCGGCCCAGTTGATAATGCGCCAGGGCAAACCCTGGTTTCAACTCGACAGCACGGGTAAAAGCTTCCTGAGCCTTGTGGTCGTTGCCCAGCTGAGCGTAGGAACTGCCCAGGGCGTTGTAGGTCAATGGGTTTTTTTCGTCGTAACGGAGTGAAGTTTTAAAGGCATCGGCGGCTTCTTGATACCGCCGAGAAATGAAGTAGGCCTTACCCAGCGAATACCAAACTTCGGAATTATTGGGGTCAAGACGAAGCGAGGTTTGATAGTCGCTGATCGCGGCCGGCCAGTTTTTTGATTCAGCATAGACATCACCCCGTACAGCAAAGCCATGAGCATTTCGTGGGGCGGCAGATAAACCCTGGCTCAAAGCGTCGAGTGCCTTTTGACGCGCATTGGGATCACCAGGGTTTTCCAGGAAAAAGTTTTCACCAAGTCGGATATTGGCTTCTCCGTTACTGGGATCTTGTGAAAGGACCTGAGAAAATTTTTCACGGGCTTGGGCGTATTGACCGTTATTCATGAGCTGAATGCCCTGATCAATTAACTTTTGTTTGGCCCGTTGAGCAGCACTGAGGTGAGCTTCTTGGGCTTTTTCACGCTCGAGACGTAACGCCTCGGCCTTTTGCGCTTCGGCACGGCGTTGTGCCGCCTCTTGTGCGGCAGAATCGCCCCCGAAAGAGGACGAGGGCGTATTAAACTTTTGCGAAAGTGAATTGAGACTACTGCGTAGCTCAGAATTGGCCGATTGAAGGGCATTCATTTGTTGGTTTTTCGCGTTTTGTTCGGCCGTTTGCTGATCGGCCAAAAGCTTATCTCGTAGCGCCATCGCCTGCTGGTCTGACGCATTTTTAATGAGTAGTTGATCTAACAAATCTAAGGCCCGTTGGTAGTCGCCGTGGCTCCCATAGTCGGCGGCTAGCTTCAAAGTATTGGCCCGAATTGTGCCAGTATCGTTATGCCCAACTACCCAAACCAAACCACCGGCTAACAAAAGGAGTACGGCCCCTCCTGCTAGCATCCACCCTAACCATTTTTTCATTATTTTTAGCTCCTTACACTTTTTTCACCTTAAGGTGAGAGCGAAAAGTCTCCATCATCAGTTTTAACACCGGCAGGACCCGTTCCTAAGGCCTTCGAATCGCCACTAACACCCTTTAAACTCTGACGAATCTTTTGCAAAATTTCTTCTTGGCGCTTCTTTTCAGCGGCGGCCAAGGCTTCAGCTTGGGCTTTGGCAGCGGCTTGTTTGGCCTCATCCGCTGCTTTGGCTTGGGCTTCTTGCTTTTGGCGAACCTCTTGAGCGAGCTTTTGGGCCTCGGCATCCACCAGAGTTTGTTTCAGCAAGGCGATAACCTGGTCTATAACGGCCTTTTGCGGATTTTGCGGTGCCAGGCTCTGGTATAACTCATAGTCGGCAATGGCGCCTTGCCAGTTTTTCTCCTCAAGCCGTGTATTAGCCCGATTGAGTACAGCATCAGCGAACTGCGGACGAAGCTGAAGCACAGCCGTGTAGGCTTGTTCAGCCGAGCTCCAGTCCTTTTGAGCAAACGAAACGGCACCGGCATCATACTCAAGCAAGTACTGCAAAGGCCCCCCCAGGTCAGCACCTTTGTGAAACATTTTGAGGGCTTCGCCGACCAACCCTAGCTTTTGGTAGACTAAACCGAGGTCAAGATACAATTTTTCAGAAATTTGTCCCTGAGCCAAGGCCGCCTCCAGGTAAGTCTGAGCTTTGTCGAGGTGATTTTCTGCCAGAGCTTTTTCGCCGTCAGCAAAAAAATTGACACCCCAAAGGCTAGCCGCCGACAAAAGAATACCAACCAGCCAAACGCCTCGATTTGACAACAGCCTGGGGAAGTAATACGATACAAAGTGAGTTTTTATGTCACCGATTCTGATTCTCATTATTATTATTCTCGGCGGTTCCGTCGGGGTTGCCGTGTTTTTTCTCCTCAGATCTATCCTAGCACCGAAAAGAATCTCGGCGTTGGCAGATCTTGTCAAGGCAGGAAAGGCCCAAGCTGCCATCAAGGCGGCGAAAACGTTGTTGGCAAAAGACCCACGCAACGCCGAAGCCCATTATTTTTTAGGACTAGCCTATCTGACCGACAACAAGGCGGAGCTGGCCTTGATGGAATTGAAATCCGTTAATCAGATCGGAGTCTTTCAGGGGTATTTGGTCGAAAAGGAGTACCGAAAACGCATCGCCGATCTGTACTTACGCTTCGGCCAAGATGAGGAAGCTCTCAAAGAATACCTACTTCTTATTAAATTAGACCCCAATGTTGGCGATTACTATTTTCGCGCCGCAACGATTTTTGAAGAACGAAATAAAGGTGACCAAGCCCACAAGTTCTATAAAAAAACCTTGGAACTCGACCCCAATAACGCTGACGCCCATTTGAGGCTCGGCATGCTGTTCTTTCGTGCTAACCGCCCAGTCGAAGCCCGTCAAGAACTCGAAATCGCCCTGCGTTTAGCACCTGAAAATTACCATGCGTTTTTCTTTTTAGGCCGACTACTCAAAGAGTCCCATGACTACGGTGGAGCCCTAAATGCTTTTGAAAAGGCCGTAAAGGACCCTGAATTGAAGGTCAAAGCGCTGGTAGAACGCGGTAGTTGCTTCCTGGCGCAAAAAAACTACGAACGGGCCATCATTGAGTTGGAACGAGCTGTGAAGCTTTCGACCGATGACGCCGACAAGGACGTCCTTTTTGCCCGTTACTTCTTAGCCCACTGTTATGAAAAGACCCGCAACATTGATAAGGCTATTACCGAATGGGAAAAAATCTACTCGAAAAAACCTACCTTTAAGGACGTAGCGGAAAAGCTTTCTGCCTATCAGGATTTGCGGATGGATGACCGCATCAAGGATTACGTCACAAGTTCGAAGCAGAAGTACATGGAAATCTGCCAAAAAATCACGGCTGCAATGGGGTTTTCGGTGCAAAGCTGTGAGGAACTGCCTGGAGGTGCAGTCCGCATCGTTTCTATTGAAAACGAGTCCGAAAAATGGCGCAATGTGAAAAAGATGCCCAAGCTCATGCTTTTTTTTAGGACCAGCTCAAACCTTGACGAACCCGTCTTACGAGAAGTTCTGGATGAGATTCGTCGCCTTGGCGCCAATAAATGCTACATGCTGACCAATACCGCCTTTACTCGAGCCGCACAGACCTTCGCAGAAACCCGACCCTACGAGTTGATCGCTAAGGATCAACTGCAAGATTTGCTCAAGAAGGCTAATTTCTGAGGTCCGCCCCATGAAAATCCTCTGTGTCGCCGATCATATTGATCCGTTAGTCTACAGCACTCAGATCAAAAGCCGCTATAAAGGCGTCTCGTTCGTTTTGGGTGCTGGCGACTTACCCATGGAATATTACAGCTACATTGTCAGCTGTTTGAATGTTCCTCTTCTGTTCATCTTCGGCAACCATAACCTTTCACGGCTAAGGCATTTTCAACGACGAGAAACTTCACCCTCCGAAATGTCCGTCGATGATAACTTTCGCGCCCAAACTGCCTTTGGCGCCACCTACCTCGAAGACCGTGTCCGTAAGACACATAAAGTGTTGATTGCAGGGTTGGGCGGTTCCATGCGCTACAACGACGGAGAGCACCAATACACCGAAACCCAGATGCTGGTGCGGATCTTTCGTTTGATTCCTCGTTTGGTGTGGAATCGGCTTGTCCATGGTCGTTGGCTCGACATTTTACTGACTCATGCCCCTCCCCGTGGAATCCACGACAAAAGTGACCTGTGTCACACGGGCTTCAAAGTGTTTTTGCTCTTCATGCGATGGTTTAAACCAAAATACCTTATTCATGGCCACATTCACCTCTATGAGCTCAACGATGTGCGCCGAACCTTCTATAAAAAAACCGAAGTGATCAATTGTTATGACCATTTTGTTCTGGAGTACGATGTATGATGCCCATGGAATCGGCAAAAATGCAGGCTAGCCTCGATTTCAACAAAGCTCGAACAAGGGAATTTTTTTCTCGAGTGGTGCATTTTCTTCGCCCACAAAAAAACCAACTGCTCAATTTTAACGAAGTCAAAACCCTTTTACGTCCCAACGCTGAAATCTACCGGGGGATGCAAGTCATCCCCATCGACAAGATTGTTGGTTCGGAAGGACGATACCGTGATTTTAATGTGGCTTTTCTGCCTCGAAATGAATATATGCGCTCACGGTGGGAATCCGTGGATAAAGCGCATATTCAAGACGTGATTCTGCCACCCATAAAGCTGTACAAAGTGGGGGATTCCTACTTCGTCCGTGATGGCAATCACCGGGTTTCGGTTGCCAAGTCGCAAGGAGTTGAAGCGATTGACGCCGAGGTCACCGAACTTAAAACCGCCTATAAGTTAGAACATAACGAGACCCTCGAAGAACTGCGGGATAAACTTCTCAAGTATGAAAAGGATCGGTTTGTTGACCAGACCCACCTCGATCAGATCATTCCCTTAGAGCACCTCGAATTTTCTGATCCTGGTCGTTTTGATGAAATTCTTCAGCATATTCAAGGGCATAAGTACTACATGAACTTGAACATGACCGATGAAATTAGCTTTCAAGATGCCGCTTTATCCTGGTATTACAACGTGTTTCTGCCCATTATTCAAACCATCGGTCACGAGGGCATTATCGCTCGTTTCCCCGGCCGAACAAAAGCTGACCTTTATATCTGGATCGTTCGGCATTGGGACGAATTAAAACGAAAGTATGGTGAAAAAGTTTCGCTCAAGGATGCGGCTCTTGACTATTCCCACCGCAAAGGGAAGGGATTTTGGGAGCAACTCAGAGGCCTATTTAAACGCTAACGGAGTCAGATTGGCCCCTAAACTCCTGCCGGAGAATCTAAAAAGACCATATCCTCGGGCCTGGCAACGACGTCTTTTCGCCCAAGAATCTGTGCAACTTCCAGACTAGTCTTACCGGCTAAGTGGCGCAACTCGTCAGAGGAAAATTTTGTCACAAGTTTAAGCACACCGTTCACCGAAACAACGCTACCTTTCTCGAATTCTCCTTCCACTGCGAGTACACCACGCGGGAGCAGACTTTTTCGGTGGTATAACGCCTCTAAAGCGCCTTCATCCACGGTCAAGCTCCCCAAAGGACGAGAATGAAGTATCCACCTCAGACGGTTGCGCAGACGGGGCTTCGCCAAAAAAACAGTCCCTAATTCTTCGCCTTCCAAAATGCGAGTCAGAACGTGGGTTTCTCGCCCATGAGCAAGCACCGTGGTACAGCCTGCCTTTTCGGCGATTAAGACAGCCCGAATTTTGGTTTTCATCCCCCCTGTCGAAAAGGTAGACCCTGCTGAACCTGCACTTTCTTCGATTTCGGCAGTAATATTTTCGACCACAGGGATGCGACGGGCCTCAGGAAACTTGCGGGGATCCTTATCATACAGGCCGTCGATATCCGAAAGAATAATCAAAAGTTCGGCGTCAACCTTGCTAGCCACTAAAGCGGACAAGCGGTCATTGTCGCCAAAAGCGCGGCTGATTTCGGCAATCGAGATCGTATCGTTTTCGTTAAAAATAGGAATGACACCGAGGTTCAGTAAGGTTTCTACTGTTGAACGGAGGTTTAAGTAAGATTTTCGATCGGAGAGCACATCGTCCGTGAGAAGAATTTGCCCCACGGAAACGCCATGTTGAGCAAACGCATACCGGTACTCATTCATTAAAAGAGGTTGACCTATCGCGGCACAAGCCTGTCGCATCCGAATGTCGGTGACTTTTTCAACAATCCCCAGGTTGCCTGCTCCCATGCCAATGGCTCCCGAGGTTACCAAGAGAACCTGTCGGCCTTGCTTTTGTAAAGCGACCACCTCTTTCGCCATTTCGGCAACATAGGCACGATCTATCTCGGCCCCTGCTTTACCGGCTTTGTCGGCTAGAGTATTGGTACCAATCTTGACCACCAAACGATGAACTTTTAAAAAATCACGACTCAAAAACGACCTCCCCAAGAAGTCTCAGGCGGCACATCGCGATGGGTAAAAGCCCGAGCTTGGGGTCCCACATAATCGGCGACAATTTGCCCTGAGCCATAGAGCTTCCACTTGTAAATCACCAGGCCCTCAAGACCAACAGGACCCCTGGCATGGATTTTTCCCGTCCCCACACCCACTTCTGCGCCTAAGCCGAACCTAAAGCCGTCGGCAAACCGTGTCGAACAATTCCAAAAGACGTCGGCGCTATCGACCAAGTTCATAAAGGTTTCTGCGGTCGCTAGTGACCGGGTGAGAATGGCGTCAGTGTGGTGACTTCCCCAAGTATTGATGTGATCAATGGCTTGTTGAAGCGAATCCACAACTTTGATCGACAAAACATAATCTAGATATTCGGTAGCCCAATCTTCTTCGGTCGCACTTTCGATCTCAGGTAACCATTCTCGTGTCCGTTCACACCCCTTGAGTGTCACCTTCTTTTCATCCATGAGGTGCTTTAAGCGGGGCAAGAGTAGCGGAGCCGCTTCAGCGTGAACCAGCAGGGTTTCGGTGGCGTTACAAACCGCAACATATTGAGTTTTGGCATCCACGATAACAGGAAGAGCTTGTTCGATATCCACGGTGCGGTCCACATAGACATGACAAATCCCGTCCGCGTGACCTAAGACCGGGATGGTAGTATGACGCATTACGTGTTGAACAAAAGCATTGCTACCCCTAGGGATGATCAAATCAACATCGTGCGTCAACCCCAAAAGCACCTCAACATCTTCTCGGGTTTCCATCAAAAATAACCAACCGGGAGGAACGCCCGCCGCAACACCCGCATCATGAACTAAATCGGCCAAAAGCCGATTAGAATGACGAGCCTCTTTGCCCCCCTTAAGAATGATCCCATTACCGCTTTTTAAGGCTAAACTCGCGATCTGTACCAGGGCATCGGGCCGACTTTCAAAAATCATCGCGATCACCCCTAGCGGGCAAGTAACTTGCTTAAGAAGCAGGCCTTGATCCAGCTCCCGCGCTGAAAGAACCTTGCCTACTGGGTCAGCCAGGCGAGCTACAGCCTCTACACCTTCTGCCGCCTGGGTGATTTTGTCGCCCTGAAACTTAAGCCGCGAGAGGATAGGCGCACCCAGCTCAGAAGAGGCTTCGGCCAGGTCGCGTTGATTGGCCTCTTCGATTTCAGACCGGCGTTCCCGTAAGGTTTGAGCAATCTTGTGCAACGCTGCATTTTTGAGTTCGGTCGATAAAGCGCTCAAGCGTGGAGCCAACGCCTTAAGCTCACGGGCGGCTTGTGAAAGATCCATCTTACGGCTTCTCCTTTCCGATGGCGACATCCCAGATTTTAAAGGCGAGAACAATGGACGCTAAAACCAACGTCAACGCATTGGCAATGATAACAGGCCATTGACCAGCCCACAGTCCCCAGGCCAACCACGAGGCCACGCCAAGCGTAAATAAGGTGTACATCAAAAGCGAAATGCTGCTGGTATCCCGTGTCTTTAGGGTCTTCCAAACCTGGGGAACAAACGACACTGTCGTGAGAAAAGCCGCTAAAAAACCCACATAACTCATCAATTGCATCGGAACACCCCCAGAAAATCTACCATGATGCCCCTTAGCCTGCCAACAGGGACTTGAAGTTTCCTGAATTTTGTCGATTGTTATAGCCATGGAAAAGAGCGTGTTGGTCATCGTAGAATCTCCTACTAAAGCAAAAACCATAAAACGGTTTCTTCCCCCCAACTACCGAGTTGAAGCAAGCGTTGGTCACATTCGGGATTTGCCACAAACGGCAGCCGAGATTCCTGCCGCTTACAAAAAGCAGGAATGGTCACGACTCGGAATCGATGTCGACCATGATTTTACCCCTTTGTACGTTATCCCCAAAGAAAAGGCGCCTCTGGTTCGTCAGTTAAAGGCGCTCATGGCCGACGCTTCCCAAATCTATCTGGCCACTGACGAAGACCGCGAAGGAGAAAGTATTTCGTGGCACCTGCTCGATGTGCTTTCGCCCAAAGTTCCAGTTCGCCGGATGGTATTTCACGAAATCACCAAAAATGCGATTCAAGAAGCCTTGGAACATACCCGTGACATCGACATGAGCCTTGTCAATGCTCAAGAAACCCGACGTCTGCTGGACCGTTTGTACGGTTATACGCTCTCGCCGCTCATCTGGAAAAAGGTGGCCTACGGGTTGTCGGCAGGGCGGGTTCAAAGTCCCGGGTTGCGCTTAATCGTCGAACGGGAGCTGGCTCGTTGTCGCTTTAAAAGCGCAACCTACTGGGACCTCGAAGTGCTTTTAGAAAAAAAAGGCAATACCTCTGCTCATGAGCGTTTTCATGCGAAACTCGTCGAGGTTCAAGGAAGACGCGTCGCCCAGGGCAAAGATTTTGACCCCGAAACGGGCGGGTTAGCCCCCAAGTCTAGTGCTGTTCTGTTATCCGAAGAGGAAGTACAGGGCCTCAAAAACCGGTTGAGCTTTGAAAAATGGGTGATCACCGATGTAACCCAAAAAGAAAACTCGCAAACCCCGGCCCCTCCTTTTATTACCTCGACGCTTCAACAAGAGGCGAACCGAAAACTAGGCTTTTCGACTCGTGACACCATGCGTTTGGCCCAAAAGCTCTACGAAGAAGGTTTTATCACCTACATGAGAACCGATAGTCCGTCGCTGTCGGTCGAGGCCCTTGAAGCCTCGCGAGCTGCAGTTCACAAGCTTTTTGGTGACCAATACTTACCACCACAACCCAGACGGTACGCCGCCAAGAGCAAAGGGGCGCAAGAAAGTCACGAGGCAATTCGCCCCTCGGCACCGTTTAGAACCCCGGAGGAAACGGGCCTCTCAGGCCGAGAAAAAGCCATCTATGAACTTATTTGGAAGCGTACTTTAGCCAGTCAGATGGCCGAAGCCCGCAAGAGTGCTGTTCAGGTTCGCATTGAAGCTGGCGACGCCGTTTTCTCTGCCTCGGGTGTCAAAATCCTCTTTCCCGGCTTTTTAAGAGCTTATGTCGAAGGCAGTGACGACCCCGAAGCTGCCCTTGATAACATGGAAAGCTACCTTCCCGAACTGAAAGTCCAAGATTCTCTGCTTCCTGTCGAAGTGGAGTTGGATCAGCACTGGACCAAGCCGCCCGCCCGGTTTACCGAAGCCGCCTTGGTTCAACGCCTAGAAAAAGAAGGTATCGGACGTCCATCCACCTATGCCACCATCATCGCTACCCTGCAAGAGCGTGGCTATGTGTTCAAAAAAGATTCGACTTTGGTTCCGACGTTTACCGGTATCGCGGTAGTCCAATTGCTGACGCGCAACTTTCCACACCTTGTGGACTACGACTTTACGTCCGAGATGGAAAAACGCTTAGACGAAATTGCCCTAGGCAAAGACGACCGTCTGGACTACCTCAACGAATTTTACCTCGGTCAAGACGGACTGAAACAGGTGGTAGAGACTACCGAGACCAAAATTGATGCCGATGAGTCTCGAACCGTTCAACTTCCTCAGATGAAGGCTGAGCAAGCCGTCAAGATTGGAAGGTTTGGTCCCTACATCATTCAGATCAACGCTGAAGGCGAGAAAACCAACGCTTCCATCCCTGCCGAGACGCCCCCTGCCGACCTAACTCCCGATGAGCTTGAAAGTTTAATACACCGATCGGCTTCTCACGCGGAACCCTTAGGTCTTGATCCCGCCACCGGAAAACCTATCTTTGTTCTTGTTGGACGTTTTGGCCCCCATATCCAGCTCGGTACAAAAGATGATGACGTAAAACCACGCACCGCTAGTCTACCCAAGGGGATGCACCCCTCAAGTGTCACCCTAGAGATCGCCCTCCAGATTTTATCTTTACCCCGTGAACTGGGTCTTCATCCTCAAACACAAAAACCCATTTTGGCCAATAACGGCCGTTTTGGACCGTATGTGGCGCATGACGGAGAGTTTCGCTCACTCAAAGGAGATGATGTTTACACGGTCACCCTTGAACGGGCCTTAGAACTCTTGGCAGAAGAAAAAAAGCCCCGGGCTGGATTTGTGATTCTGAAAGAGTTTGCCGCCGGCGAAGGTGGCTTGTCTCGAAAGGTTCAGGTCATTTCTGGCAAATTTGGCGCGTATTTAAAATCAGGAATGCGAAACATTAGCCTCCCCGAACAGTACAAAACCCCAGAGTCTGCCCAAGCGTTAACGGCTGAAACTGTCGCGGATCTTCTTAGCTCTAAAAGTCCCGCTAAGAAAGCCTCAGCAAAAAAGACACCCGCGAAGAAAGCGGCCTCACCAAAAGTAACCTCTAAAAAACCAAAGGCTTGAAGCTGAGTTTTCTTTCTCGGTGTGATCCAGGTTATGAACAACCTGGATCACCTTCTTTCACCAATTCTGGCCCGTCAAGGCATCACCTATTTGTTGCCAAGCCAGCGGTTAGTTATTCAAAAGCTTCTCGAGAATGACCGATTGGACCTTGGCGTTGTCTTTCCTACCGGTTTTGGCAAAAGCCTGTGCTTCCAGGTCCCCGCGCCACTTCTTGAAAAGCCAACGTTAGTGGTGTACCCGTTACGGGCCTTGATGAACGACCAGAAACGTCGGTTTGAGGCCGCCGGGCTCAAAGTAACCGTCCTTCAGGGCGGTCAAACAAAGGCGCAACGTGACCAAGTCTGGGAACAGCTTAAACAGCGTCCAGACCTTGTCCTGACCAACCCCGAAACCCTGGTTTCACCACGAACCCGGCAGAAACTTGCCGAATACCGGTGGTCGCATCTCGCGATTGATGAGGCTCACTGCTTTGCGACCTGGGGACAGGATTTTCGCCCCGCCTACCGATCCTTAGCCAACTTGGTCACTGACTTGAATATTCCTCGTATGACAGCTTTAACAGCAACAGCAGATGAACGCGTCCTCTTGGCATGGAAGGACCTGTTTTCGGGGCGTTTTTTTGAGCTCCAGCAGGCAAACCCTGACCGACCAAATCTGTATTTTGCTCGTTACCACTACTTATCCCTTCGACGAAGCCTCACCGAGATTGTCCGTACGGAACAAAAGCCCCTGGCCTTATTTTTGCAAAGCCGCGAAGGCGTTCGTCGTTGGGCTCATCACCTGCATACCGAAACGGGCTTTCCCGTCCGGTTTTACCACGCTGGCTTGCCTCAAGAAACTAAACGAGACCTCGAACAGTGGTTTCGCTCTGCGCCAGACGGTGTTTTAATCACGACGAATGCCTTTGGGATGGGGGTTGATCATCCGGGAATACGAACAGTAGTCCATGTAGGGACCTCACGCAGTCCTGCCGATTATTGGCAGGAAGCTGGCCGGGCTGGCCGTGATGGCCTGCCTGCAAAGGCTCTGGTGCTCGAAAAGGATATTCCTCACTCCGAGGCCTCATGTTTGAGAAAAAGCTATTTGGCGCCCTTTAGCCAGGACTTTACCGACTGTGCGGGTTGTGACTCGTGTTTGGGCCGTCGTCATCACGAAAGCCGTGAAGCAGCCTTGAATTTTTTGGAGAAAGGCAACAAGCGTTGGACCAGTGAAGAAACGCGGCAAAGGCTTTTTGAATTTTGGAAGGGCTGGTCAGGCTGGGAAAGAGAAGAGGGATGGAGAAACCTTGTGGGCCAATGGATCCACTTTCCCCATCGAGGATTCTACAAAGGACTATTAGTCTTGCTTTCACCTTCTTCCTCAGACTCTCCATCAGTTTCTTCTTGATCGTCGAGAGCTTCGTCGGAAGGCAGGGATTGAGTTTCGATCTTACGCAGGCGTTTGTCTTCCTGCTTCTTTTTTTTTGCTAGTTCTCGTTGTCGTTTCGCGTAGGCATAATTTGGTTTTGCCACAGAACCTCCGTCAAAATAAAAAGCCCCGGCCGGAAAAGCCGGGGCTCTGTTCCTAATTCTAAGCTGAACTACCAGCGGTTCGAGCGGGGAGCTCTTTCTTCGCGTGGCTGAGCAACATTCACACGAAGATTGCGTCCATCCACTTGGCGTCCGTCTAACTGGCGGATAGCTTCCTCACCCTGATTTTGATTCGGCATTTCTACAAAGCCGAAACCTTTAGAGCGGCGGGTTTCGCGGTCAATGACAACTTTGGCATCCGCAACTTCCCCAAATTGGGCAAACAACTCGTTCAGCCCTTGATCATTCGTAGTATACGAAAGATTACCAACATAAATTTTCATGCTAGTTTTGGTCTCCTCGGGCCGACCTCAAACGAGCGCCCATTAGTATTTACACCATAGTATTCGCCGCTTAGCTAGCCCTTCTTGAGGAAATTTTGCGCAAAAGTGCCACTTTTTCAAAAGAAATTCAAAAAACCCCGAACTTTGGTTGCAACCGGCCTTGGGTTTTTCTTTTTTCGTGAAGTTACCTAGGAAATTACCGAAACTTTGAGCATGAAATATTGCTTTCTTTCGGCCTTCTTTTTCGGTCTTTTGCTTGTTCTCGTCGCGCCAATCTCGGCTCAAACCCCGATCCCTGCGGGGGCTTCGTATGAAGTGGGCTTTTCACCTGGGGGAACAAGCCTTCAGGTGGTCGAAAAATTTATTAACGAAGCCCATCGGGAATTACTCATGGCCGCCTATGAGCTGACCTCCTACCCTATTGCCAAAGCCCTGATTCGTGCCGAACAACGGGGTGTACGGGTAGAAATCGTAGCCGACGCTAAAGCGGCGCGTCAGCACAGTAGCAAAGTTCGGTTTTTAGCCCACCATGGTATTCCCGTTCGCTTAAATGGGCGTTATGCCATCCATCACCACAAGTTCATGGTGGCCGATGGAAAATCTTTAGAAACGGGGAGCTTCAACTATTCGGAAGCCGCCGTCAAACGCAATGCTGAAAATGCTCTAGTTCTCTGGAATATCCCCAGCCTTGCCAATCGCTACCGCACCGAATGGCTCAGACTGTGGAACGAAGCTCAACCCGTGAGCTAGGGCGCTGGGTAGCCACCCCTCCCCGCTCTTATTTGGCAAAGCTCTTAAGTTTCAATTTTTTTAAGAATGGTCCAGGTGAAGCAAATGCCCAAAACGCTCTTTTTTCGTCGCAAGGTACCGTTCGTCATGACGATGTGACGGTAACTCATGGGGAACCCTTTCGGCGACTTTGACGCCATATTTCTCGAGGGCCTGAACTTTTTCGGGGTTGTTGGTTAAAAGACGAACGCTTTGTATCCCTAGCTTTTGTAACATTAGCGCTGGGATTTGGTAGTCTCGTTGGTCGGCAGCAAACCCCAAAGCCACGTTGGCATCCCAGGTGTCATACCCCTGATCTTGAAGAGCATAGGCCCTTAGTTTGTTGACGAGGCCTATGCCCCGCCCCTCTTCTTGATGATAAAGCACCAGACCACGTCCCTCTTTTTCGATGACCTTGAGGGCCTGCCGGAGCTGGGGGCCACAATCGCACCGTAAACTGCCTAGGGCATCCCCGGTCAGACAAGCCGAGTGAATTCGGGTCAGCATTTGTTCGCCATTGCCAATTTCACCCTTAAGAATAACGATGTGATCTTTTCCATCTTTATTATTCACAAAGCCCATAATTCGAAAATGACCAAATTCCGTGGGAAAATCCGCCACAGAAACTAATTTTACACAAACACCTACCGGACAATCCCGGCAAGCTAAGCCCTCAGGGCATTGGCGCATGGCGTTGATATCTTGAGCAATAATTTCATCAATATCCGGCCCAGTCACATGAATCTCCTTCCGAGGGGGTCCCCCTTGTACAACAATACTCAAGATTTTCTCAAGTCCCAAGTCACAAAAACTCTACTTGTGAGAATTTTTAGCTAAAAACCACCCGAGAGTCAGAGCCAGGGCACCTGCTATAGCTTCGATTAAAACGGCCCAAACGACGCCTAAAGGCCACGTCAAAGCAGAATTATAGGCCGCATGAAAGACGATAGTCACAAATAAAGCGAGCAAGACGGGAGTCCAACGGCGCACCTTTCCCTTTCCTTGGAATACTTCCCAACCGTAGTAGCCACCCCAGACGGCGCCATAAAAAATGTGCCCAGGAACTGCCGTCACAAAACGCAGAGCAAAAACTCCCAGACCAACTTGCCCAATATAAAAAACATTTTCTGCCAGCCCGTAACCCAACCCCAGGAACGCGCCTTGCCACCACCCATCAACGGGCTTTTTAAGCGAAGTTAGCGCTTTTGTGCCCCCCACAAAGACGAGCCATTTTAAAAGCTCTTCGTTAGGGGCATTGACCAGCCAAGTGAACAAACTCGCCGTTGAAGGTCCCCACGAGATGAACACGCCTTCTAAAACGGTCAGAAGTTTATAACCCAACCAGACCGGAATAAGAGCCAAGGCCCCTAAAACCAAAAAAATCCAGAAGAGCTTTAGAAAGCCGCCTTGTGTTCGTCTTGCCATACTTTAACCTGATTACGCCCTGAACTTTTAGCCTGGTACAAAGACTGATCAACTCGTGCAAAACATTCGCCCAAGGTCAGCGAAGTCGCACTAGGCCAAGTTACCACACCAAGGCTGGCGGTGATGCGAATTTGCGGGTAGGCCTCACAATGAATTTTACTTATTTCTTCCCGCAACCGTTCGGCAGCCCTTAGGGCTTGAAGCGCCCCTGTGGCAGTCAGCAAAATGAGAATTTCTTCACCTCCCCACCGGCAGGCAAGATCACCCTCACGAGTCCATAAACGACACACTTTCGCCACCGCTTGAAGAACGGCATCCCCAGCTTGATGTCCCCAGACATCGTTCACCTGTTTAAAATGATCCAAATCTAACAAAACTAAGGACAATGGAAAAATTTTACCTTCTTGAGCGATAAGAGCTACAGCTCGTTCAAAACTCCGCCGAGTTTGTAAATCCGTCAACGTATCGGTAGCGGCTTCTTGTTCCGAAACACGAAATCGACGAGCATTAAAAAGAACAGCGGCGGCGGTATCAGCTAATGCAGAAACCGAGGCCAGTTGGTCTAACCCAACCTGCCCTGCACTCAGGTGAAAAAACTCAACGTAGCCCACCAACCGGTCCTGATACATTAATGGAAGC
>JABEVK010000068.1 GCA_013044245.1 Spirochaetales bacterium
AGCGGTTGCTACACTGGCTGGTGTGGTGGCTCCCTGGCCATCGAAGGTAATGGTGTAGGTTGCTTGTGAACCGTAGCTGAAGGTTGCCCAGGTGGTGGCATCGCTCAAGGTGCCTTGGGGAACATTGAGAATTGCTCCGTTGGCATTGGATTGCACATCGACGCCAATTTTTGCTCCCCAAATAAAAGATGGATCGCTAAACGTGTAGCTCCAAGTCCCATTACTCAGTGCCATGGCCTTTGCTGCCGCCGCCAGGCCCGTTCCGTTTCCTAACGTGAGGTAAAGGCTCGCTGAGCTAATTGACGAGGTTGGTGTAAATGAAACAGTTACCTGGTTGTTTGTCATACCAGAGACAACGACACTTCCGTTAATGCCTGTAATTACCGTGCCGTTGGGCGAAGGACTCGGGCTGGGTGAAGGACTCGGGCTAACCGTGGGAGACGGAGTAGGGCTTACCGTCGGAGTAGGGCTCGGCGATGGTGTTACCGCATAAGAAAAGTTTGCCCAGCTCGTGGTATTTGAAACGGATCCTTGGGGTATGCTCTGTTCCACACCATTGTTGTTGGTTAGGACATCAACATAGATCTTGGCACCCGATGTAAAGGTTGCATCACTAACAGTCGCTGTCCAAGTTCCGTTGGAGTTCGTCATCGACATGTTAGAGGCGACGAGACCCGTAGCGTTACCTTGACTAATGTATAGATAAGCGCCCGTTAACGAGGTTGAACTTGCATAAGAGACTGTAACGGAATTCCCTGTCATATTGGAAATTACGATCGAACCATTAGAGCCAGTCAGTGTTAGGCCTGAAGGGCTAGGTGTAGGTGACGGTGTGGGTGAAACAGTTGGTTGCGGTGCGACAGGACCAAGCGGCGAAATACTCGCTGGGTAAGTAAATTGCGTCCAACTGCTGGTGTTTCCCAGAATTCCTTGGGGAAGACAAGTTTGAACCCCTGACACGGTGGTTAAAACAGTAGCATAAATCGCTACACCTGCCTTGTAAGAAGGGTCACTGACCGTAACATACCAGGTGCCATTCTTGTTGGTTAGGCTTGTGTTTGAAATAACGAGGTTGGAACTGTTCCCTTGCGAGAGATAAAGTGTCGCAGAATCAATGGGAGATGTTGGTGTGTATGAGAAAGTTAATTCATTGGTTGCTGTAGCCGAAACCAACACGGGGTTGGTGGTGGTTGGGAGAACCAGGGTCCCCGGCGCCGGGCTGGTAGGAATGGAAATACTCACCCCTGAGGTGGAAATGTTTTCCACGGCAGAGCCAATCCAAAGTTCAATTCCGATGGGGTTAAGCGCAGTAACGGTAAACGTCTCAAGGCCACTTTGTGAGAGCGAAATCGTTCCTGAGTAGCCTTTGGGCTCTTTTGAAAGTAATCCGCCGCCGACCGAAGAGCCATTTTGAGTGACAGAAACCTGGACTGACGCCACATTACTGTCGCTTAACAGGGAAAGACTACGGTTGGACTGCGTAGGCGAATTGGCAGAAACGGTAACCGCCAAGCCTGTGCTACTAGAAGGAGCTGGGGTATTGGGTGAAGAAACAGCGACGGGGGAAGAGCAAGCGGTTACGAAAAGCGCAACGAGGATTGAAAAGACTTGAAAGAAATATTTTTTATTCATAATCAAACCTCAGCTAGCTTGAACACTGACAGTGTAATTGGTGAGTTGAAGAACGGAGCCGAGTTCGGTCAATTCCGGGGTTTGGTAACTCGGGTTACCCGTGCCTTGTGTAGGGGATGGCATAATCATTCTCCTTTCACAACATCGCATCGTTTTAGTAGAAATGATGAGATGTTGGACCTTACTTTGTGATAAGTCATCTTAAACGGAGATTTTTGAGATTGATTTAGGACTAAAAGTCGCATTTATATAAGACCTTTAGACCTAAAATATTGTTTTTTCTCGACGATGATTTTGAAAGTCTCTTGAAAAACAAAAAACTTTTGAAAAATTCCAATTTTGGTTTAGATTATGAAAGAAGCCTTTTGGCTTCTTGAATGCTGATCACCAAGGAGTCTACTGGTGTCATTTTCCGAAATCATTGTTACCGGGCATAGGAATCCGGATACTGATGCGGTATGTTCCGCCATTTGTTATGCTGATTTTAAGTCCCGCCTTGATAAAGAGAATGAATACCGAGGTGTGGTTTGCGGAGCTTTAAATGCTCAAACCCGCTTTGTCCTGGAAAAAGCAGGCGTGGATCCACCAGAATTTGTTCGGGATGTTCATACTCGGGTCATAGATATCGTGCGTTCTGACGGGCCTACCATGCACGAGAATGAGGCGGTACTCGAGGCAATTCGAGAAATAGACGAAAATACGGTAAGCGTTTTACCGGTTTTTGATCGTGAGAAACAATTCTTAGGCATTATAGGAATTCACGAAGTTGCATCGTATTTTATTAAAACCAACGGCCCACAAAAAAAGCTGAACTACACCTTTTATGTTGGTAACCTAGAAAAGGTTATTCCTGGACGGTTTTTAAAACGGGGGGAAGAGCAGGAAATTCGTGCTCCGATGATGATAGGTTCAATGGACTACGAAAAAAGTATTGCGAGAATGGATTCGTTTACCAGCGAAAAACCAGTGCTGGTGGTAGGCGATCGTAAGCGGATTATTGCTCATGCCATCAAGAGACAGTTCCCCCTGATCATCATCACCAATGTTCAGGAGGTTCCTGAAATTGAGGCTGATCTTTCAGAATTTCGAGGTTCGATTTACCTTTCGGCGTCAGATACAACTGATTCTATTCGTTTATTGTGGCTCAGTGCTCCAGTAAAGCACATTATGAACACCGAGCCTTTGGTACTTCAGCACGATGACCTGTTTGATGAAGCGAAGAAAATTCTTTTAGGCTCAGACTTGCGTGGCTTACCAGTCTTAAAAGATGGTCTTTTTATCGGGGTGGTGACGAGACGTAGCTTCATTGAAAAACCGCGGCGAAAAATCATTTTAATCGATCATAATGAAGTAGCTCAAAGCGTAGTGGGGGCCTCTGAAGCGGACATACGAGAAATTATAGACCACCACCGTTTGGGGGCCGAGAAAACTAACTCTCCCATCTATGTCTTCTCAAAACCCCTGGGCAGTTCGTGTACCATTGTTTACCAGCACTATCGTATGCATGGTATCCCCATTGAACGTCCCTATGCCGTTTTGATGTTGTCAGGAATTTTAAGTGATACGTTGTTTCTCAAGTCACCAACTGCCACAGACGAAGATCGAGTGGCAGCCGAGGATCTAGCAACCATCTCTGGTGTCCGCATTGATGAGTATGCCCAAGAGATCCTTTCGAAGATGAGCACATTGCAGAGTCTTGATCCTTTGAAAACTGCGACCGGAGACTTTAAAATTTATCGAGAGTTTGGTATTTCGGTGGGGATAGCTCAAGTCGAGACAGTATCCTTAAATGGGATTGAGGACATCACAGAAGCCTTCTTAGGAGCCTTAGAGCAGGTTAAGAAAGAAAATTCACTTGACTGGATGATGCTGTTGGTGACTGATGTGGTAAAAGAAGATAGCGTTTTAATCATGACAGGCTTAGCGAGTGCCGAAGAAGAACTGGTTTACCAAAAAATTGGCGAGGGTTTATACCAATTACCCGGTGTGGTGTCTCGTAAAAAACAACTGCTCCCAGAAGTGTTGCGCGTCATGGAACTGTCGCAAAGCTAACTCAACGGTAAACGCGAACCCAATCGATGGCCATCGATTGGGTTTCGGGAGTTGTTTCGTCGGGATAGCCAGGCCAAACGCCCCCGACCGCAAGGTTAAGTAAAAGATAAAAAGGCTGTTGAAAAGCTGTCCCCATTGATCGACGTCGTAGCGAGTGACTACCCCGCAAAGTCCCATCCACGTACCAATCAATACGCCCGGGTGTCCAGTCGATTCCGAAGGTATGAAAATCCTCAGAAAATCGCCCTTGGGAAAGGCGATAAAAGTTATTGGGGTCGGTCAAAAGGTGTTCTCGTGAGCTACCCCAGTGAAGGGTTTCATAAACAATGGCATCGCTATTAGGCCAGACATTGCCGCCCACCATCTCCATGATGTCTATTTCGCCACAAGCCGGCCAAGAGTGTTGGTCAATATTTTCACCCAGCATCCAAAAGGCAGGCCACATCCCTTGTCCCTGCGGCAATTTGATCCGTGCCTCAATTTTTCCACCTTGAAAGACCTGACGATCCTTGGATTTTAAGCGAGCCGAGGTCCAACCATGCCGCTCTCGAAGGGCCGTAATAACCAAGCACGTTGCCTTGTCGACGAGTTGTATGCTGGCGTTTTGAGGGGTGTACTCCTGGAGCTCGTGGTTCCCCCAGCCCGAGTTTTTACCAGTGTCAACGCTCCAGTTTTGGGGGTTTATTTCGGTATCATCAAATTCATCGTGCCAGAGCAAGGTTTCATTTTCCCAGGGGTCCATGTAAGCTCCTTAATCGCGAGCTTAGTATATTAGCTTTTGAGTACTTTTTGAAGGTATTTTTCGATCGCCTGGGGGGCGGTTGTGGGTGAAAAGCGTTTAATTACGCGCCCTTTTCGATCGATCAGAAACTTTGTGAAGTTCCATTTAATGTCAGAGTTCAAAAAGCCGCCGGCTTTGGCTTTCAAGAACTGAAAGACAGGGCTGGTATGGGGCCCATTAACATCGCTCTTGGCGAGAAGTGGGAACGTAACGCCAAAATTGACCTGACAGGTGGTGGCCATGGTCGCGTCACTTTCTGGTTCCTGGTGGGCAAACTGGTCACAAGGGAACCCGAGAATTTGCAGGCCCTGCTCTTTATAGCGCTGATGAAGCTCTTCTAGTCCCTTGAATTGGGGAGCCAAGCCACACTTGGTCGCCGTATTAACAACCAGTACAACATGGTCTTGCAAAGTTGAAAACTCAAAAGCACTTCCGTCAGATCTTTTTGCAGACAAATCATAAAAATTTTGACTCATCGTGGCTTTTTCTCCTTACCGGTAAAAATTTTAGAACGTGTTTACTTAAGATAGGCAAGGTCCCAATATCCGGCTAGGACAAAGTGAATTTTTCTAGGAAGAGGGAGCATTTCTCAGTAATGGTTCGAGAATAGCCCCGATAGTTACATGTTTTTCGATGGGATGCCGAAGCGAAACAGAAAAATCTAATTCATACCGGTTTTGGCGGCCTACACGAGTTCGGCGCAAAACCCCGGCTTCTTCGAGATCGGCAACGATCAACTGCACGGCTCGCTCGGTAATGCCTATTTGCTGAGCGACAAGGCGAAGGGGGATCTCGGGGCTTTTAGCAAGGCAAAAGAGTACATGCGTGTGGTTGCTGAAGAAGGTCCACTCCTTCTGTGGGTCCGGCATAACACCAGGATAATTACTGAAAAAAAATTCGTCAATTGCTTGACAGTGCTAAACTCTCCCTTTATTTTGATTTTATACGAAAATATATTCGTAATATATAATTCAGGAGATAAGCCCATGATAAAGCTCAGGAATATCTTTTGGTGGCCCTTCTTGGTGCCTTTGCCTTTCGTGAGCGGTTTAATCTTCGCCCTGGTGGAGCCTCTGAGCTGCAAAGGGGGCGGTGTGCAGTGGTTGTCTCCGACGACTCCTGCGGTTGTTTTAACGGTTTATGTCGTGCTTTTGGGGTTGGTAGTTACTCGTTATGCCGCCGTCAGTCTGGAAGGAGACCTTAGGCGGAACAACTTTATGATCAATTTGGTGGGCACTCTTTGGGCCGTTCAGGGTTTGGTCATGGCTGGCAACATGATTGGCTTTATCCTTTTTTGGATGTTGACCAGCTTTGGCCTGCATCGTTTGCTCGAGCATTTTTACCTGCGGCAGGCGGCACGAATTGTTGCGTGGGAGAAATTCCTTGTCAGTCGCTTTGGGGATTTATGTCTGCTTCTGTCTGCTGTGATACTCTATAGCACGGCGGGAACGCTCAATTTTGTTCAGCTAGCTTCTCTGCCCCCTGGGGGTGCTGGGACTGGCTTGGCGGCTGGACTCTTAGCGTTGGGGGCGCTATCAAAAAGCGCACAAGTCCCTTTTCATGGCTGGCTTCCCCGCACTCTTGAGGCTCCGACCCCGGTATCCGCCCTCCTTCATGCCGGAGTCATCAACGCTGGTGGCTTTTTACTGATCAGGTTCTCGTTTTTAGTGTCACAGCATGCTGATGCGCAACTTTTAGTCTTAGCCGCTGGGAGTTTGTCGGCCCTGTGGGGAGGGCTAGCCCTGCTCGTTCAACCGGATATCAAGCGTCGTCTTGCCTGGTCGACTGTAGGGCAAATGGGTTTCATGATGATGGAAATAGGGTTGGGCTCACCGGGGTTGGCGCTGATCCATCTCATGGGGCATGGCCTTTACAAAGCTAAATCGTTTTTGTGGTCCGGTGAGTCTCAGAAAAAAAGTGTTACTTCGGTTCAGACTGTAAAAGCTTGGCGCCCCTGGCTGGGATTGGGAATTTGGCTGACCGTGCTGGGGATTAACCTGGGAATGCTCGGCTATTGGGCACCAGGACACCTAGTCTTGTCGACCGTTGTTTGGGCCGCCCTTCTTCCGTTAGTGGTGGGTGCTTGGGAACGACCTTCGGGGGTACTACGATCGCTGGCCGTAGGGGTCCTGGTTTTGGCGGCATCAACCATCCTGTCATTAACGGCTCAAACTCTTTTCTCGTTACCCGAGTACAGCCCGAGTTTTGGCTTACGCCTGGTGGTGGGGGTAGCTGCGAGTGTGCTGTTAGCTTTGACGGGGCTGGTTACGGCCTTTCACCCTTTGTTAGGACGGTATCGCTGGTACCGACGTGCTTATGCTTCGGCACTCCACGGCTTTAGTCTGGGGCGGTGGCCCGAAGCTCTTGTTGAGCGGCTTCGGCCTGGAAAATCGTTACTGAGAGGTCAATGATGAAAGCGTTATCGCAAAGTTTTCCCGAGTGTCTGAGCCTTATCCCCCCGGTTTGGGAGCTAAATCGTTATGTGGCTGTTAATCCGTTTTGGGGTTGGGGACAGATGAGTTTCGAAGAGGCAATGAGGCAATTAGAAGACCTGACCAAGCAACAATTGATTCCCCACTCTTCAGGAAACCTAGCACAGGCGGGGCCGCAAGCGTGGCACGCAGATGAACCTGTGGGTTTGTTAGGGCCTTTTCTTGCGTCTTATTTTGGCGAGTCAGCAATTGTCCCCCCGCCCTGGAAGCACCTTACGCTTTGGATGGCCTGGAAAGACTCCTTGCCTGGGTCGGCTGGCTTAGGTTGGCGTCGGTCTCGCAGGCTTTTGGCCTTAGTAAACTCTTTGCCCGAATCTCCCAGCCTGGCCCTAGAACTTTTAGTTCCAGGGACCGACCAGCCTATTAACGGAGAAAAAGTTATCTCACTTTTGGGTCTAGCCCCTGGTTGGGCCTCGTATCTTCGTCAACGTTGTTGGCCACAGTCTCCCACCAAGGATTCAGACCTAGTTGCCTTGGCGGCTATGCTGGCAACGGTAACACAAATCTGTCCCCTCCCTAGCGAGGAAACTTCCGTTAAACTAGCCTCTGAGGCGTTGTCTCAAAGACTGGTAGCGTTACAACAACGCGAGGAAAACGCTCGAAAAAAGCTTCAGTCTGAGCTTTCGGAGGCTAGAATAAACCCCGAAGAGCGCTCTCAAGCCCAAGTTCGAGCCGCCTTCTGTATTGATGTGCGGTCTGAAGTATACCGCCGTCATTGGGAAGCTTTTGAACCAAGGGTGGCGACCGATGGCTTTGCAGGCTTTTTTGGAATTCCTGCCCGTTGGGAGGGCGAGGAAGGGCAAGAGTCGCTTTTGCCAGTACTCTTGACACCACAGCTTCACTTGAAAGGAAAGACACGCCGGTACCGTGCCTCGAATCTGATTGTTTCAGGGACACCGAACTTTCCGCTTGTTGAGCTCACCGGTTGGGGCGCGGTACCGAAGCTCGCTCGCCTTTCTGGGGCATATCACCCCTCAGCCGCTGAGTATGCGGGGTTGGAAGAATCGATCAGGGCGATCCCCGAAGCAGAGAAAGCGCATCTTGCCCTCTCGATACTAACCAACCTGGGGTGGTTGGGGCGTTGGACTCCCTTGATGATTTTTGTCGGCCATGAAAGTTCGAGCGTCAATAATCCTCATGCCGCATCTCTGGATTGCGGTGCCTGTGGAGGTAAGAGTGGTCACGCTAGTGCACGGATGGCGGCTGCGCTATTGAACGATGTTCAGACCCGTTCGGCGTTAGCTCGACACGGGGTACAAATTCCCGAATCGACATTGTTTGCGGCGGCCGTTCATAATACCACATTAGATACCTTTACCTTTGTGTCCGAGCGCACGCCAGCATTGATTGAATGGGAACAAACGTTGCGATCCAGTTGGGGAAAAACACAAAAAGCTACTCAGCGAGAAAAACAAGATAGGTTTTCGTTTTTGTCGGCAAGTGCGAGCAAGCGCTCTCGAGATGAGGCTCAGACACGGCCTGAGCCTGCTTTAGCGGGGAATGTTGCCCTCATTGCTGCGCCAGCCTCGTGGACTAGAAAGCTGAATGGCGAAGGAAGGATATTTCTTCATTCGTATGACCCCGACCGTGATGATGGAAAAATTCTTGAGCTGATTTTGACGGCCCCAGCAATTGTAGCTTCGTGGATTAACCTGCAATATTTTGCCTCAACAACGGCGCCACAGTATTATGGGGCGGGGAACAAGCTTCTCCATTCTCGGATAGGAGATTTAGGAGTCGTGGAAGGTTTGGGGGGCGACCTCAAGGTGGGGCTTCCTGACCAATCGGTGGCATGGGGCGGGGGGGCCTATCATGAACCCCTACGCTTGTCGGTTTTGGTGACGGCACCCTGGGAGAAGGTTGACGCCATCCTCAAGGCTCATCCCGAGGCGGCGCAATGGTACGAGGGCGGGTGGGCTTGTTTGTCGGTTGAGCATGCCGGTCAGTGGAAAACTCGGCATGCTGGAAGTTGGCACTAGTCTTGGGGTCTTATTGGTAGACTCGTACCCAGTCAACAGCTAAAGTTTGCGGTGAAATCGTGGCCGAGGTAGGATTCCCCGGCCACGTTCCGCCGACAGCGAGGTTGAGAATTAAAAAGAATGGTTGTTGAAAGGTTGTTCCTGTCGTGGCATCGGGTGTTACCGACCCTGTTTGAATTCCGTCGACATAATAGGTGATGCTTGAGGCCGTCCAGATAACGCCGAAGGTATGGAATGCGTCTGCAAAAATTCCGGTGGAAAGGGTGTATTGCTCCGGTTGGTAGCTGGCATCGGGGTATGCCTTATTAGAATAATTTAGCCAGTGAATGGTGCCGTAGACTTTTGAGTCGCTCAGGGGCGATCCAGACGAGGTAGACGTCCCAGAGCCGCCAATCATTTCCATGATGTCCGTTTCACCACAAGCTGGCCAACCTACCGTGTCGAGATTGGATCCTAGCATCCAAAAAGCGGGCCACATGCCGTTGCCGTAGGGAAGTTTCATCCGGGCCTCGACTTTGCCGTAGGTGAAACTTTGAAGCCCCTTGGTCAAAAGGCGCGAGGACGTCCAGTTACCTTGCGCATCCTTTTGAGCAGTAATGACCAGACACGAAGCGTTGGAATTACCATCAGGTACAGTTTGAATCGAAGCATTAGCGGTGGTATACGTTTCTAGTTCGCTGTTGCCCCAGCCTCCCCCACCCAAATCGTACGTCCAGTTGGCGGTGTTGATGGTCGACCCGTTAAACTCATCGTCAAATTTCAGAACGCCCCCATACCAAGGGTCGCCGGTAGAAGACAGTGTATTGTTCACAACTGTTACGGTCTCTGTAGCCGAAAAGGTGTTATAGGTTGCCGTGATTAGCGCCGTTCCCGTGGCAATTCCCGTGACCACCCCATTCGAAACTGTAACAATGCCCGTGTTTGCACTGGTCCATTGCGTGGCTGTCACGGCAACACGACTTCCGTCCGAGAAAATTTCAAGCAAAGAAAGGGTATTAGTTGACCGTATGGCAACGGTAGTGGAGGCTGGGGAAATCTCAACCCCTGTCGGAGTTTTTATAGTATTCGTGGGAGAGGTACATCCTAAAGCCAAAAGTAGTAATGTTAAGGCAAACATCTGAAAAGAATAATGTTGAGAAGTACCTCGTCCCATATCAGTCTCCTTTAATTCTGCGTCCAGGAAATATCGTCGACGTCAATCACAGGATTGGGCGTAGTGTTTGTCGACGCCGAATTCCCCGTGATCGCGTACAGGTCGTTAATAACAAATGGTTGGGCAACTTGACCTAGGTTGAGGGTCGCTGTATTGGGCATTCCATAGGATGGAGTCGCATTAGGAGATATCACACTGATGGGAATGCTCACGTAATGCCACGCGCCGTCATTTTTGTAACCATAAGTGTTGTTAGCCGGATCCACGGTTAAGTATACGTCCATTTGCGTATTTTCGGAAGCAAAACCTGTCGAGAACCCGACACGGATCTTACCTTTGTAGGTCGTTCTTATAGCGAAGTCGAGATGGCCATTGGCGAAACTGCTAAGGTTGTCAGCATACTTAGCCTGGTTACTGGAATTGACGAGCGTAATAAAGTACCCCCAACCCCAGGGCGGCGAGTTGACACCAGGGGATGGTTGAATTTCGTAATACTTGGTTCCTTCGTAGGCCGTGTCGGTTCCACTGATTGTTTTTTCGGAACCTGTTGCTGTGGCAGGGTTGTTCCATCCGTACCAGGCGGTCAAAGGTGTAGGAATAGAGACTGTGGAACTCGTCGTCATAGTATCAGCATAGACCAAGTAGGTTGGCGTCGTAATTTGCGGATTAACGACACTGGTCGTATAACAAAGAGCATTGGCATCGGTGTAGGTCAAATTGGCAGGAGGCAGGCTTTCGTTCCCCGGAATGGCTATGGTTTCACTCGTACCATTGTTTGTTACCGTTTGTGTTGTTGCCGAGGGGAAGGTTGAGTAAAGAGTATATCGAGCATAACGGTTAACATCAAATAAACCCCAGCCGTCATCTGCGCCTTTCCAGGGTTCGTCGAAGGCTTCAAAATAAAAGATATTCTTTGGACCGTTGGTCCAGGAGCTCAGCAACGACAAGAACATTTTTTGGTTAACCGGATGAGCCATGCTGGATTCCGCAGCGGCAGAAGAGTTGGTGGCAATAGCTTTCCAACCCGTTTCACCGATAATAATCGGAAGTTTACCAAACCCCTGGCTTGCTGCATAGCTTTGCACGGCACCAAAGTTGGCCTGCTCGTCAGCAAACGCTGCGTTCATCATCGCTGTGGCCCTTGGTGAGGGCGAACTGGTCCCTGGTACGTCACTGGCAGAAGTTTGTTGCCAATCCCAAATATTGTAATTGGCGTCAGAAAACGCATAGCTGTGCATCGAGATATAGTCAATTTGGGCAAGAATTAAGTTGGTAGAGTAACTGCCGGTCCCTGGCCCTGAGTTTGTGACACCGCTACTGTCAGCATAAAAAGCCCAATTGTCATCGGTGGTGACCGGCTGAGCAATGGCGTTTCGTACCTCCTGGATGTAACTCACCATATCGGCCACGGGAACTTTTAAGCCACTCCAGCTTACCATGGTTTCGTTACCGACGCTGACTCCTTCCACGATCGTGGGATACTGGTTGGCGAGTTTGATACCTTCGGCAATTTCCACTTGATTAACCGTATCGGAGGTTGCTTTGGGTCCACTAATCCAAATTCCTAGTTGAACTTTAATGTCGTATCCTAGATTTTGGATTTCTTGAAGAATTAAAGCCGCTTGACCGTCTGTATTACTGCTGAACAGTCGGATTAGACCGTACCCTGCATCTTTGAGAAGCGTAAGATCTTGGTCAATGTTGGCCGCTGTAGGGACTCCAGCACCTGAACCTGGTGCCGAAGCAGTCCGGTAGCCTTCATAGGCGATGGCTTTGCGGGTAAAAAAATCCGCAGGTAAGGGACGTAAAGTTACGCCGGTGGTTTGCACTGTTGGCGTCGTTGACGTCGATCCTGAAGTGGGTGAAGAGCAGGATGCTGTTAAAACAGCGGTAATGGCAACGCTGACGGCTAAAATTTGCCAGGGATTTGGTTTCATAGGAATCCTCCACGAAACTGTCCCCGCCGGAGCGGGGACAGAAAAAAGGTCAAAGATTAATAGAAGTAGACGTTATCGATCCAAAAATTCTGGGTGGCTGTTGTATTGCTTGTTGCTGGCTGAAAGAGGAGCTGAGCAATGTATTTCGTATCCGTCAGAGCGCTAACGTCCAAGTCGGCACTGGTCCAGCCGTTTTGGGTGACTGCGGTCAAAGGCACAGTAACTGAAACGTTGCCGGTCCCGTAGGAACCGCTAGGAGCAAAATCGACAACCTTCACGGTGAGGCTGACACCATTGGGAGTCCAATAGTCAAAGTGTAGGTGTTTGGTCAGGCTGGTTATATTTTGTGGTGTTGCGATGTCGGCACCATCGTAACCTGTGGCGGAGCTAAAACTTAGTTCGTAGACGGTTTTTCCCGCCACTGTGGTTGGCGCCATCGTTGCAGCGGTAGACCATTGTGCCTGCCAATCCGCCATCGCAACATCGGTATAGGTACCACTACTGTTGTACAAGGCTACCACACTAGAGGAGGCAAGAGTGGGGGCGGCGGGCAACGTGGTGGGGACTGCGGCATAGGTAATATTCTTGGCAATGTTGACGTTATTACCCGAGGCATCAAGGAATTGGATGTCGCCAATCTGGTAGCTTGCACCCGCTGTTAAGGGACCACTATTGGGGCTCGTGCCTTTTGAGCCATACCATTTGATCGCAAAGGGAGTATCAACGTGAGTACTACCATCTCCGTTGTTTGTCGCAAAAAAAGGTTCAGCCTTAAAGCCATACCGGGTAGGCTGACCAGTGTAGGGTGCGGTTGTCGACGTACTTGTATCCATAATGTCCGAAAGAGGAACGGTCACTTCGGTCCAACTGCTGATGCTCTTGACTCCCAAGTCTTGGGTAGAAGCCGAGATGTTTGATGCGTCGGTCACAGTACTGCTGTACTGGAACGGGATGGTATATTCATTTCCTGAAGCGCTGGTGGCGCTTTGCCATTGGATGAAAAAGGCTAGTTGGCTGGGTAAAATTGAAGAAGATTTAATTTTAAACTTAATAGCAGAAACCCCGCTCAAATCATAGAAACCTGTTGCCGTTGTGGGTTTCATCGCCCAGCCAATGCCACCGTCCCAATAGGCTGGGTACGAATTAAATGTTCCGCTTGCCGGTAAAGTTGACGTTGCCAAGGTGGCGCTACCATTCCCGCCCATGTCTTGTAACGAAATAAGTTGGTTCGTTGGTGTAGCGGACCACGTTAAGGTGCTGTCCGAGAACAAAGTTGTTGGAGCACTGATAGTGGTCGTCGATGGTGTACTACTGGTAGGTGAGGTACACCCCGAAGCAAAGATAGCGAGTCCCACAGCGAACACGCGAAAAAGATTTTTCATTTTCATTTCCTCCTTTAGGAAACTTTGATTTCAAGAGATTGACCGGCGGAGGCCTTAAATCCACCACAGCGCCGATTGAGGATGTGGTTCCGTAGGCTGTAACTGGCGAGGGGTTTCATCAGAACAAATTCCGATAAGAGAGAGGGGCGGAGTATCGTCGTAACGATGAGGATGGTGAAAATGACGTCCAAAAGATCATTTATACGTATACCAGTAGGGTACACGGTGAAAATGTCCGCTAGAGACAGCTGGTCCTCTGGCCGCCTCGGCGAGGTCAAGCAGGATTTTTCGGTTTTTGAGGTAACAAAACCACTTACACGCAAGATTGCTTTGACGTGAGAGCGACTCTCAGGCCGAATGCGGAATTCCCGATTAACAAAGACGTTGCCGATTTTCCAAAACGAATACGTATACAAATTGAAAGAAAAAGAGTTGAGGTAATGAGGAAATTGAAACGTCTCGATCAAAAATCGCTTGGATCGCTTATTCATTCACATTCTCCGATAACGCCTGCACCATGCCGTTACCCCAGACTGAGGCGCCATAACAGGGATTATCGTGGGGTAAACTCCCGTCGAGTAGATTCTCAGGTTTTCCGGTATTACCATAACGAATTTGAAATTCTGCTCGAAAAGCTTGTCTGGCAAAAAATCTTTTCCTTGCAAGGCGCCGTAGAGGAATTTTGGCTTCAATTCCATAACCTGTTGCTGTACAAAGACGTTTCTCGTCACTCTGGAGGAAAAAGAGAACTGGTTCGATGAATCCTGACTCAGGGCCTAAAACGAGCAATGAATTGGTCAGAAATCTTGGTAGTCTCATCTCGTTACTCCTTTAAAGCCTTTGTTGAATTTTAAATCAAGCTAAACCCAGTTCAAAACTCTGTCAACAAAAAGTGTATACGCAAACATAATAATTTGTACTTTCGTGATGTCAGAAGCATACCTTAGGATTTGTCAGGGGAAAATGTGCTCAACGGGGCTTCAAAGGGAATTGCTAGGGTGCGTCAGATTCGACGGTTTTAACGTAAAAAAAAACGGCCAAAGGCCGCTTTTTTAAAATCCTAAAACGTCCCAAAGACTAAAGACTGAGAGGTTGTCCGTCTTCAGCAGAGTCGGGAACATCATAGGTTCCTTCGTTGCCACGTTTTTTGGCAAAATTGATGACAATCCGTTTCCCTCGATAGGTCGTTCCATTCAGCTTCTCGATGACTTGAGAAGCTACATCCTCTTGAACTTCAACAAACGAATAGCTATCGAGGATCTTGATGTCCCCGAGGTCAGCTTTGCCAATTCCAGCACCATTGACTAAGAAAAGGATCAGGTCCCGAGGAAAAACTCTTCGATTTTTTCCAATACTGACAAACAGAGTTACCACTTGTGCCGGTCTGCGACGAGGAAAGGAGCGATGGCTTTGATTTCGAAACAGATACGCGGCGATATAACTTCTTAAAAAGAAAGGCACAGTGCGACGAAAGACTTTTCTGTAGGCATCGAGTTCAGAAGGATCCTCTTCTTTGATTTTCTTGATCAGGTCTTCAAGAGAGGCTTGAAAGGCTGAAAGATCTAAATCTGGGGTATTTTTTGGGCTCACTGAGCTTCCTCCAGCAAAAAAGATAACCGCCGACTTTTACCTTTGTCAAGAAATGCTTGTTCTTGCCGAAAAGAGATTAGGGAGAGTTTTCATGACGAGACGTTCACGGAACATACTGAAGTTTGTGCTGGGTCTTTTGTTGACGATTTCTGCTAATTCCCTATCAGCTCTACAATTGCGTTTCCTTTATCATCAAGGGGATGAATTTCGCTTTTATGGAACCAGCCAGCAAGTCGTATACCTGAACGGCAGCCGATTGCAGAACAATCTCGACACTTACCGCGTTAGTTATAAAGTCGCACAAGCCAATGACCAAGAAGGGCGCCTAGTGGGTGAAACCCTCTACACAAGTCAACGTGATGGTGAATCGGCCCATCTCATCGACGAAAGCTTTCACACTGATTACATTTGCAATTCCTTGGGGCAATATAAAATCTCGTCAGACGCTGTGCTTCCTGTCGTAAGGGGAGTTCCTACGTTTCCCGATCATGCTGTTCAACCAGGGGATACCTGGCAAGCTCCCGGCGAAGAACGAGAAGATTTTTCAGACATCCAAGCCTTTACCAAAGCGGCAGGACGCCCTTTGCCAGCATTTCCTATTCCTCTTGTTGTTAACTACACTTATGTCGGGCCGGTTGTCAAAGACGGGAAAAACCTGCAATTACTCACGGCGGAATACCATTTGTACTACCAGGCCACCGTTTCACCTTCGGTTTACCCGCTGTACCCCGCCTTGGTGACCGGCGAGGTTCAGGCGAAAATCTGGTTTGATGAGCAAAAGGGACATGAAGATTCTTACCAGGATGCATACCGAATTGTTCTACACCTGAACTCAGGCGAGCGGCTCGAGTTTGATGGGCAAAGCCAATCACGGCTGATTCAAGCAAAACTCATGGACAAGCCTAAAGTTGTAGAGGAAGTCAAAAAGAGTTTGGAAGAAAAAGGCCTAGGAAACGTGCAGGTAAGAACTAACGATAAGGGTGTGGTTCTTAACCTTGACAACATTCAATTCCCAGCAGATTCGGCGGAACTTTTGCCTTCCGAACAAGAAAAGTTGAATAAAATCGGGGCAATCCTTAAAAAGTATAGCGACCGTGACATCCTTGTGGAGGGCTTTACAGCCTTGGCAGGGACAGCAAAAGATCGCTTGAAGCTATCACAAGACCGAGCCGCCGCTGTAGGCAATTATCTGGTTACAATCGGCGTTCGCAAGCCAGAGCAAATCACCTACCGAGGTTGGGGGGCTGAAAAACCGATTGCTCCCAACGATAATGAGGTAGATATGCAAAAGAATAGGCGGGTCGAGATTACTATTCTTGAAAATTAGAGTAAATATATTATACAGACTAAAAGTCTTATAATAATTAGACCCAAGGGCTAGCTTACAGCGTGAGAGTCTGGGCGTAGGCTGACTTCAGAAGATGAAGGA
>JABEVK010000069.1 GCA_013044245.1 Spirochaetales bacterium
AAAGGGAACTGTGGCGTTAGCCCAGACTTATACCCGCCTTCGGCTTCCTCTTGACGTATTAATTAACAATGTGGGGGGGGTCTGGCCGGACCGGCAATTGACGCCAGAAGGTCTTGAAAAGACTCTGGCGATTAACCATGTTCACCCCTTTTTGCTTTCGGCCTGTTTGTTTCCCCTCCTTAAGGCCTCACGGGGAAAGGTCATTCACCAAAGTACCGGTTACCACGAACTGGTTATCCTAACAAAAAAAGATTGGGAGCAAGAACGCTTCGATGCCGGGATGAATGTCTATGGTCGGAGCAAAAAAATCTCGTTGCTGGCGGGCCTTTACCAAGCGTGCTTATGGCAAAGAGAGGGGGTAGGGTTACAATTTGCGGACCCTGGTATGGCGTGGACCCCCTTAACTCGTCAGATGGGTAAGGCGTATTTTCCGTGGTATGGGCAGTTTTTGGTCCCTTCCATCCATGCTTTGCAAAAAAGAATTCCCTTAGCCTGGGCGGCCGCACCGGCGGTAAAGTTGGCCATACACCCCGAAGATCGGCGACCAGGTGTTTACGCATTTCCGCCGGGCATTCGGTTGCTGCTGAGGCCTTCAAAGACAGGCTGGCTCAGGGGACGTTTATTTTTAGCCATGACAAGGGAACGCTGGTTTGCACCCGAGTCACGCGACGCCCTTAAAGCCGCTTTCGCAGGGGAATGGTAATAACGATAATGACGAACAATTTTTCTTACTGGGGGGCGTTGTTTGAAATGGCGAAGCCCCGTATCACCCTCCTGCTCGAAATCATCGCGGCGGCCACCTTCTTAGCGCTGGGGGGCTTTGGTCCCCACGGGACGGGTTGGTTGGGTTTGGTCAACATGCTGATTGCTGTCGGGATTTTGTCGGTGGGCATTTTTACGTTAAACCATTGGATAGAACGGTTTAGTGACCGCGATATGGCACGGACCCGGGAGCGTCCGTTGGCCGCCGGTCGCTTTCCGGCCGCTGCGGCCTTGGTTTGGGGACTCTTTATGACGGGTTTAGGGGTGGTCGTCAGTGCCGTGGCGATCAACCTCACCATGGGGCTCGTGGCTTTGTTCACCGCCGTCGGGTATTTGGTTGTGTATACCCCGCTCAAGTATAAAACCGTTTTTCACACCGCTTTAGGGGCCTTGCCGGGAGCGACTCCCCCCTTAGCTGGTGCGCTTGCCGCGACGGGGGTTTTAACGGGACCCGCGTGGCTGATGTTTGGCCTGCTCGTGCTTTGGCAGTTCCCGCATTTTCTCGCCATTGAACTGATTTATAAGGACGACTATGGGCGCGGAGGGGTTAAAGTCGCCCCTGTGGTAGATTCGTCGGGGGTCTGGACCAAAATTCAAATCGTGGGGGCCACTCTCGGTCTTTTGGTTCTCACGGGGTGGTTGTTCCCCGTGGGTCCTCTACTCGTCTTGGGCCTGGCGCTGACTTTTGTTTTTTTAGCGGCGGGGGTAAAAGCGGTAAATTCAGGGTCCAAAAAGGCGGCCAAGGCTCTTTTTAGGGCATCACTTTTGTATCTTCCCTTGTATTTCGTCCTTTTGATACTACAATTTCAAATTGTTAAGGAGGCCTGGCATGGCTAACGCCCTGTATTCGTTCCTCAACCTTTTCGGGTTTGAGCATCCCCTTCATCCTGTTCTCGTTCACATGGTGATTGGCCCTGTTATAGCGGCGCTCTTATTTTATTTGATCGCTTGGATCTTTAAGAAGCCGGCTCTCTACAGCACAGCGCGCCAATTGAATGTTTTTGCACTCATTGCTTGGTTCCCCACCGTCACAATGGGTATCCTTGACTGGATTCATTTTTATGGGGCGGCCAATATCCCCGAAATTATGTATAAATCCATTGGCGCCGGTGTTTTACTGATCATTCTGGTTGCGAATGTTGTGTTGTTTAAAAAAATCGACAAAGGATCAAAAATCCACTTGGTCCTTTACCTTGCGGCTGGGCTTACGGTGGCGTTTATTGGCCTGATGGGCGGGAACCTTGTTTATGGCTCAAAGCCGGCCACGGTGGCGGCTGCTCCTATTACGAAAGCCGCCGTTGTCGCCAACGACACAAAGCAGGTTACCGTCGACGGTTTTACCCTCACGTGGCAAGTTCAGGGACCCAACGTTCACATGAGCGTGGCGTACAAGACAACGGGTTGGGTTGGGGTAGGGTTTGGCAAGCAACCGGTTATGAATGGCGCTCATATCATCATTGGCTATGTTAATCATGGAAAGGCTGTCGTTCAGGATGATGTCGGAGAGGGGCACTATCACGCCGCGGAAAACCAGTTTGGCGGTAAAAACACCCTGACCGATGTTTCCGGTTCGTTGGTTAACGGGGTCACAAAGCTCGAATGGACGATGCCGCTCAATACGGGGAACCCCAAAGACATCGTTCTGGTGCCGGGGCAAGCCGTGTCGGTGATTTTTGCGCACGGTGCTATGGATGCCAAAAACTTGACCTCTTACCATGGGCCGAGAAATCACACCTCGACCCGTATCACCTTCTAGACTGTTTAGCGCCTGGTCTGGACCAGAACTGCCGTGCTATCGTTTGATGCGGTCGTTGTGACACCAACGACCGATTTTAAGCTTATTGCCAGGCTCAATGAGACGGTGCAGACTCTGCACCGTCAACGGTACCCTGAACTGTTTAAGGAGTATTCGTACGAGCCTGTCGAAAGATTCTTCAAAAAACTGCTCAAGCAGAAAGCTTGGCATGCTCTGGTTGTGACCTACACCAACGAGCCCATCGGCTATGCGCTATTTTGTGAGCGAAAGTATGCCGACAACCCTTTTCGGCGTGGTTTTAGCGTTGTCCATCTGGATCAGCTAAGCTTTATCCGTGAGTACCAACGTCAAGGGTTAGGAACCAAGGTCATGGCCTGGATCGAAGAGTTTGCTCGCCAACACGGTGCCCAGCAGATAGAGCTCAGCTATTGGGAACGAAACGTCGAAGCCCAGGGGTTTTACCAAAAACTCGGCTTTTCGCCGACGCACCGGTATATGGTGAAACCGCTTGATAGCCCCTTACTCTAGCCACACCTCAAAGGTTTCGTCGGTATCAGGGCGGTGGTAGTCAAAGACCTTTCCGGTTTGGCCCGATTCGAGCAAGGTAAACAGAGTATTGAAATCGATGGTCGGTAGGCCGGGAATCGCAGGACCACGAAGCGAAAAAAGCGGTTTGAGGGTTTCAAACACCTGGTATGGTATGGTAACGCGGTTGCGCTCTGTGCCAAGGCTGTCTTTAACTTTGATCACGATGCTTTTTGGTACAGGGTTGCGAAACGTCTGCTCCGCCTGTTGAAAAAGCCGACCAAAACCCTCGCTGACGCTTTTGCCAACCTCGTTGAAAACCTGAAAGACATCGGGAACAGGGTCGGTTTTTGGCGTTTCCTGAGACTGTTGGTCTGCCTGAGCAAGCTCTTGAATGAGTCGTTGGCCCTGCTCGGGGCTAAGAAAACCCTCTTGAACCATTTTGAGAATTTTGAGCGTCTGGTCAGAATCCATAGGACCTCCTACGGCGTATCTTCACTGTCAACATCGACGAGCTCCTCGTCAATGATGCTGGCTAAAGACGCCTCGACATCTTGGGGCAGTGTGTTTTTGACAACTTGAAAAAACAAGTTTTCGATTTCTACCCCGATGTTGATATTATGGATAATACAGTTTTGGGTGGTTTTCAATTCAATCGGCGTAAAATTTAAAATTCCGCGAATTCCGGCGTTCTTGAGAATTTTATGGCATTCAGTAGAGACATCCTCGGGAACAGATAAAATCGCGACCTCAATATGCTCACGTTCAACAAAACTTTGAATTTCACTCGTGGGATAAATCGGAATCCCTACGGTAGGCAAAACGTTTTCTGGAGCGATGTCAAAGCCTGCCGCAACTTCAAAGTCGCCCTGGTGAAAGCCCTTATACTGCGCCACAGCGGAGCCAATCTTACCCATGCCAACAATGATGATGCGTTGTTCGCGGGTTTTGCCGAGAATTTTGTTTAGTTGTTCCGAAAGATAATCGATGCGGTAGCCGCCCCGTTTATTTCCCCCCAAGACAAGTAGTGAGAAATCCTTGCGGACGAGCGCAGGGGCGACACCTATGGCATCGCCAAGGTTGTTCGAGAACACCTTTTCAAAGCCAAGGCTTTTGAGCTGCGTTAAGATTCGGCGGTATTTTAATAACCGTATGACCAGTTCTTTATTTAGGTTTCCCTTCATTTGTTGTGCTACTTTTCACAAAAACTAAGCCAATATACGCTGAATTCCACCCTTTGGCAAGCATGAAACTAAAAAAGGCATTTGGCAAAACTTCCACTTCCATGTAAAATGGAGCCACGAGGTCGAAATGTTCTACCAAATCGAATTGATGCGGTCGGCCGTCTCGCTAGGCAAAGACGATCTAAACAATAGTTTTATCTATAAAGTGCATTTGTCGGGAAACTTAGTAATGGAAGTCTCGGACGAGTTCAACCTGCTCATCGGAACCCTTATCAATGGAGGGATGAGAAAGCTGGTTTTTGATCTGACAGACTTAAAATACATCGACAGTACTGGGATTGGCATTTTTATAGGCTTAGCCAAGGCGATCCGAAACAAAGGCGGCGACATTGCGTTTTTTAACGTCAATGCCAAGATTCACGAAGTCTTTCAACTGGTAAAGCTTAACGATTTTATCCCCTTCTTTCGCGGTGATAAGCAGGTGGTGGATCATTTCTTCGCCGTTAAAGTCTAAAGCAAGGGCCCGCTTTTGGACTCATCCGCTCACCTTCTTCGCTTTGTTAGCGGGACTAGGAAGTGTGGGCCAGGTGCAGGGAGTTCCTCCTAACCCCTTTTTGATGGCTAGCGGGGCATTAAGCCCTTGGGAGCGGGCCCGATTTTTGGTGCATGAAAACCCTTCGATTAGCTTGGCCGTGGCGCTCAACTTCTCGCTTTTGTATCAAGAAGAGGCACGATCCGAAGGGGTTAATCCTGACGTGGCCTTTGCTCAAATGCTATTAGAAACCCATGATCTACGATTCGGCGGGCAGGTACAGGCCGCACAAAATAATTTTGCCGGGATCGGTGCCATCGACGGCGGCAATCATGGCTTGAGTTTTCTCTCTCCCCGCGAAGGGGTGCGAGCGCAAATCCAGCACCTCAAATACTATGCAGGGAATGCCCCCTTGGTTCACTCACCAGTAAACCCCAGGCTTATTTGGATTCGACGCTCCTGCGCCCCGACCATCTGGCAATTGGCGGGAACTTGGGCCTCTGACCCCGAGTATGGGGTCAAGCTCAATGATCTTTTGAACCGAATGACACGTTTTGCCCAAAAAGACCCCTTAGTGACGGTTTCCCATGTCTTTGGTGGATCCGGCTGAGGCCTTTCTCCGTGAAGGAGAAGACCTTTATCAGCAGTGGCATCGGCCAGAATGGTTGCCAACTGACCCTGTCTCGCTAGTCTGGGAGCTTGACAGCGCCGACCGCGAGGTGGGGGCGTTTTTGGTTGCTTGCCTGTCCTTAGGCCGCGTGAATGCCATAATAGCCTTTGCCAAGAAACTGCTCGAGCGTCTTTCCCGTCCGTTGGCCGGAGCGTTACGGTCGCTAAACCCTGCACAGACAGCCGATTTAACAGCCGATCTGACCTACAGGTTTTTTTCTTCGCAAAAGCTGGCAATTTGGTTAACGGCGACAGGGGATGTTTTGCGCCGCTATGACACCCTTGAGTCAGCGCTTGGCGAAACGTCAGACCCCTGGGTTCGCCTCGAAAACTTTGCTAGGCATTTTCATTCTCACGGTGATATTGGCATTCTTGTGCCGCGGCCTCGAACAAGCAGTGCGTTCAAACGACTGAACCTTTTTTTTCGTTGGATGGTACGCCACGATGCGATCGACCCCGGGGGCTGGTCCCGAGTTAAACCGTCAGAGCTCTTAGCACCCGTAGATACCCATGTTCTTGCGTGGGCCCGAGCCGAGGGGGTAACGACGCGACGTCAGGCCGATCGCAAGGCCTGTCAGGAGATTACGGAGTTTTTTCGCCGCTTCTCGCCCGAAGATCCCCTTCGTTGGGATTTTGCTTTGACAAGAAAAGGTATGTCAGGGCAAACAACATTCTGGACTTGAGTCAAAGTTGGCATTATACTTCTGTCATAATAGCACCGAGAGGTAGGAGGAAACTCATGCAGAAATTTGTATGCGATGTCTGCGGTTATATTTACGATCCTGAAGTGGGTGATCCGGATAACGACATCGAGGCGGGAACATCCTTCGAAGCACTCCCGGACGACTGGGTTTGCCCGATGTGCGGGGCTTCTAAAGACGATTTTTCGCCGGTTGAAGACTAATTTAGTCAAAGACTGACAAGCCTCATCAAGCCGACCCTTGGGTCGGCTTTTTCATTAATACAAGTCATGAAAATACTGCATTCTGAGTTAAAAGATAAAATATTAGCATTTAATTAATTGACTAAATTCATGGGGAATTGTTATCAGGTGTACTTTCCAAATTCAGATTGTTGCGTTAGTATCCGTTTAGACATAGGTAAGCGAGGTTGACGCGTATGGAAGGAAAACTGCAAGAGCTCACAGACAGACTCTATAAAGACGGAGTCGAGAAAGCGTCTCAAGAGGCTAAGGGAATTCTGGAAAAAGCTCACCAGGAGGCAGAAGCGCTCCGGGCAAAAGCGACGGCGGAAGCGTCGGCGGTTGTCAATTCTGCGAAATCTGAGGCGGAACAGCTGAAATCCAAGGCCTTGGCCGAAATTAAAATGGCCGGCGAGCAGGCGGTGGCGACTCTCAAGGGCGAAATTACCAACCTGCTGGCGACCTCCGCTCTTTCGGCTAGTGTTAAGTCGGCGGTGGATGATGTCGCCTTTGTAAAAGATTTGGTGAAAGACCTTTTGGCCAAGTGGGACCCTCAGAATCCAGAAGTGACTCTTGTACTCCCCGAAAAGAAGCGGGCAGACTTTGATAAGCTCTTTCAAGCCAAAGCCGGTGAAGTCCTGGGCAAGGACGTGGAGCTGAAGTTCGAAACCCGCATGGATGGTGGCTTTCGCCTTGAACCCCGAGACGGTGCGTTTGTTTTGTCCTTTAGCGATCGTGACTTTCAACAATTCTTTCAGTCTTTCCTCAAAGTAAGGGCCAAGGAAATTCTCTTCCCTTCGCCGAAGGTGTGACCCACAGTGAGACAGCATTACTATCTGGTATCAAGCCTTTACGAGCTGTTTCTTGACGCCAAGGCGCCGGTAACGCTGAAAGGTTTTCTCGATCAGTGCGACGATATGCTCCTCCCCGAGGAATTCGACGAGCTTAAAAAGCTCTTTTTGTTGAAGGATTTGGGTGTAGCTGTGCAAGAATTCGCGTTTCCTGTTGCCAACCGTCAACCGGTGGTTTGGTCCCGCGAGCTCTTGGCTGATTTTTTAGCACCGTTTGATGTTCCCTCGAGCTCGCTTACACCCGGCGAACTAGAATTCCGTGAACTGGGCGGTAGGCCTAGTCGGTTGGACGAAATTCTTTTGACGATCTACAATCGCCTCGACGAAATCGTTTCACCGAAAACGGCAGAGTGGTTTCTCTTCGATTTAGACCTACGCAACGTAACCACCGCTTTAGCCCTGCGAAAAACAAAACAACCATTTCATGAGAGCATTATCAAAGTTGGCACAGCGGCCATGGCTGTTGTGCAGTCCGCAGCGGTAGATTTTGGTCTGTCGTTGGATCTTCCTTACCTGCCTAAGCTGGTGGAGGTCTACGGAGAAAAACAACTTCACAGCATGGAACGTGACAAGCAGACGATCAGCGGTGCCGTTGCGGCAGAACCTTCGGCGATTGAAAAGCATATTGACCAGATCCGTTGGGATTGGCTGACCCAGAATTGGGAAAGCGAAACCTTCGGAACTTACGCGGTTTATGCGTATGCGCTTAAGTTAGCCATGGTTGAACGGTGGAATGGTCTGAATCCCGAAGAGGGCGGGCGTTTGTTCGAAAAATTAGTGAATCAAATTAAGGGGAGTATTGTCTTCTCGGACGAGCTCTTCGTCGGAAAAGGGAAAAGGTAATGGTTAAAGGAAAAATTACGGGCATCATTGCCAACCTGCTGACGGTCAAAGTTGACGGCCCCGTCGGTCAGAACGAAATCTTTTTTGTCGCGTTAGACGACGGCAAACTGATGGCGGAAGTTATCCGCATATCAGGCGATACAGTCTTCGGCCAAGTGTACGAAAGCACCCGCATGCTCAAAGTTGGTACAGACTGCGAGTTTATGGGGCACATGCTCGAAGTCGAACTCGGACCGGGCATTCTGTCACGCAACTACGATGGTTTGCAGAATGACCTAGACAAAAAAACGGGCGTTTTTCTTAAACGTGGAGAATACACCGAAGCCCTTGATGAAAAGGTTTCGTACGAATATAAACCGCTGGCCAAGGTTGGCGATTTTGTTCATGCCGGAGATTGGCTGGGTTCGGTTAAAGAAGGTTGGATCGATCACAAAGTGATGGTCCCCTTCAAGTTAGAAGGCCGCTGGAAGGTCAAGTCCATTACAGGAGCCGGGTCGTACACCATTCGACAAAAAATCGCGGAATTAGAAAATGACAGTGGCGATGTCGAAACTGTTACGATGGTTCAAAAGTGGCCGGTCAAGCGAGCGATTCACACGTACAAAGAAAAGCCACGTCCCTTTAAAGTCATGGAAACCGGTGTTCGAATGTTTGACACCTTTAACCCCATGGCCGAAGGCGGTACAGGCTTCATCCCGGGTCCTTTCGGTGCCGGTAAAACGGTTTTACAGCACGCACTTTCGAAAAACGCTGAAGCCGACCTCATTGTTTTTACTGCTTGTGGTGAACGCGCTAACGAGGTTGTTGAAATTTTCACCGAGTTCCCTGAGCTGATTGACCCACGAACGGGCCGTAGCTTGATGGAGCGCACGACGATTATTTGTAACACCTCGAACATGCCCGTAGCGGCCCGTGAAGCTTCGGTCTACACCGGAATGACGATTGCCGAATACTACCGGATGATGGGTCTCAAGGTTTTGCTCTTGGCTGACTCAACCTCCCGTTGGGCACAGGCTTTGCGCGAAATGTCTAACCGTCTTGAGGAGCTTCCCGGCCCGGATGCATTCCCCATGGACCTGCCTGCCATTATTTCGAACTTCTATGCGCGAGCGGGTTATGTTGTTCTGAACAACGGGCAATCGGGATCGGTAACTTTTATTGGCACCGTTTCTCCGGCGGGTGGTAACCTGAAAGAGCCAGTGACGGAATCTACTAAAAAATCGGCGCGCTGTTTCTACGCTCTTCAGCAAGCGCGCGCTGACCAAAAGCGATACCCCTCGATTGACCCGATCGACAGTTACTCGAAGTACCTGGAGTACCCTGAAATTTGCGATTACCTTAACGCCAAGCTAGGATCAGATTGGGTGGACAAGGTGGCTAACGCAAAAAACTGGGTTTACCGAGGAAAAGAGGCCAGTGACCAAATTAACATTCTTGGCGACGATGGCGTTCCGATCGATTACCACTTGACCTTCTGGAAAGCCGAAACCATCGACTTTGTTTTGATGCAACAGGATGCCTTCGATAAGATCGACGCCCAATGTTCCTTGCCACGCCAAAAGTACATGATGGATCTCGTGACCGACGTGGTCGAGGCGGCCTACAATTTCGATTCGTTCGATCAGGTGGCCCCGTTCTTTAAAAGGGTGATCAACATCCTTAAACAGATGAACTACGCGGTCTATGAGTCAGATGAGTTCCGTAAGTACGAAAAAGAATTCCGCGAGACCCTGCAAGAACGGAGAGTGAAGTAATGGATAAACAAGCGTTTCAAAAGGTTTATACCAAGATCCTTAAGCTGACCAAGGCGACCTGTACGCTTAAGGCGACGGGAATCGGCAACGAAGAGTTAGCGTACGTGGATGGACGTCCCGCCCAGGTTGTAAAAATTCAAGGCGAGGAAGTGACTCTGCAGGTATTTCAAGGCACGGAAGGCATCGCTACCAATTCGGAAGTTGTGTTTACCGGGCGCTCACCGACGCTGAAAGTCTCGGATCAGTTGGCTGGGCGGTTCTTTAATGCCTATGGCCAGCCCATCGATGGTGGTCCGGAGGTTGACGGACAGGAAGTTGCGATTGGCTCTCCTACTGTTAACCCGGTACGCCGTAAGCAACCGTCCGAGCTGATCACCACGGGTATCGCCGGAATCGACTTAAATAACACCCTGGTTACCGGACAAAAAATTCCCTTCTTCGCTGACCCAGACCAGCCGTACAACCAGGTAATGGCCGATGTCGCCCTCCGTACCAAAGCAGATAAAATTATTCTTGGTGGCATGGGATTGTCGAATGACGACTACCTGTACTTTCGCAATTTGTTTGACAATGCCGGTGCTCTCGACCGCATCGTTAGCTTTATCAATACCACCGAAGACCCGCCTGTCGAGCGCCTGTTGATTCCCGACATGGCGCTCACCGCTGCTGAGTATTTTGCTGTTGAGAAAAACCAACAGGTTCTGGTTTTGCTAACGGACGTAACGCTCTATGCAGACGCCTTGGCCATCGTTTCGAACAAGATGGATCAAATTCCGTCTAAAGACTCGATGCCTGGTTCGCTCTATTCTGACCTTGCCAAGATCTACGAAAAAGCCGCTCAGTTGCCTTCGGGGGGCTCGATTACGATTGTGGCGGTAACGACCTTGTCGGGCGGGGATATTACTCACGCCATTCCCGACAACACAGGCTACATCACTGAGGGTCAGCTCTTTTTGCGTCGCGATACCGAAATAGGAAAAGTCATTGTTGACCCCTTCCGCTCACTGTCCCGCTTAAAGCAGTTGGTAATTGGAAAACGAACTCGTGAAGATCACCCGCAGGTGATGAATGCCGCAGTTCGTCTGTTTGCCGACGCGGCAAAAGCCAAGACCAAGCGTGATAACGGGTTTGATCTTACCGACTATGATGAGCGTACCATTCACTTTGGTGCAGACTATTCCCGAAGCCTTTTAGCTATTGACGTTAACATTCAAGTTGATGAAATGCTTGATACGGCGTGGAATCTGTTTAGCAAGTACTTTAGCAAAACCGAAGTCGCAATCAAACAAAGCCTGATGGATAAGTACTGGAAGGCATAAGATGGCCATAACGTATCAATTCAATAAAATCGCGATGCAACAGTTGCGGGCTCAGCTCAAGATGCGGCAGATCGCTCTGCCGGTTCTGAAAAGCAAAGAAGCCGCCCTGCGAGTCACGATTCAAAAGCAGAAGGATGAGCTCAAAGAGCTCAAAGTTCAACTGCAAAACCGCCTCAATGCCCTGAGAAAAGACGTAGGGTTGTGGGCTGAGTTTCCGCTAGAGATTTTTGAACTGAAGAATGTCGAAGTTGGTGTCAAAAAAGTCGCGGGTGTCAAAACTCCGCTTTTGCAAAACCTTGAATATGGCATTGCCTATTTTTCTCGGTTTGCTGGACCCAACTGGTTGGCGTTCGGAATTGTCGAGCTTCAACAGCTGACGGAACTTTTGTCGCAGGTTGAGGTGGCCGAAAAACGCGTGTCAATTTTGGAGTATTCTCTCAAAAAGACCACGCAAAAGGTCAACCTCTACGAAAAGGTTCAAATTCCCGAATACAACGACGCCCTTTTGCGCATTAAGCGCTATTTGGAAGATGTCGACAACCTCGAAAAATCGGCTCAAAAGATCACCAAGTCCAAACAGGCCGCTGAGGCGGCCGGAGTGGGTGCCGCATGATCGAGAAGATGAAAAAACTGTCGCTTCTGCTACGGAGCGACGACCGTAATGTTATTTTGCGCCCTTTGCAAGATTTAGGTGTCTTGCACATCGAGTTTGGCAAGGACACCCAGCGGTTAGAGGTTTTGCTTCTTAAAGAAAATATTACCAAACTGGAAAGGGCTTACGGCTTTATTAAAGCCCTTACCGACGAAGCGCATACCACGTTTCATCAAGAATCAATCGATGACCTGGACTCGGTGGTTGATGTGGTCGATAAGACTAACGTCGAGCTTGAGGACCTGCGTACGCAGGGAGAAAAGCTGGCGAAAGAAGTCGCCGCTCAAGAGGTTTGGGGAGACTACGACGCCGCAAAGTTAACGGCTCTTGAGACTGCTGGGTTACATTGCCGGTTCGCGTCAGCGTTGACCGGGGAATATGAGGCTGTGGCGGACGAACCTTCGTTCATCGAAGTGGCCCGCGATGCTTCGCATGTGTACTATGTGTCTTTGACTGAAAAAGGAAAGGAGCCTGTTGACCTTGTGGGGCAAGAGGTTTTCTTAGCGGGGTCGTTAAGCCAGCTCAAGGCAAAAGCACTGGCAATTCACGAAGACATTGAAAAACGTCGCAAAGCCCTGCTGTCGTATGGTCGTTACCTAGACGAAATCACAAAAGGTATTAAGACCTTTCAAGACCGCTTGGCGTATGCGTTGGCTAACAATAGTCTCGTTGAGGTCGCTGATGGTAAGGCCCTTTTACTGCAAGGGTGGTTCCCTGTCAAACGAGAAGTCGATGTAAAAGCCTTCCTCGAGGCGTCGACTTGTGCGTATTTGATTGAAAACCCGATGCACGAAGATTCGCCCCCGATTTCGATGCGCAACGGAAAATTAGCGTCGCTGTTTGAACCTATCACGAAGGTATATAGCCTTCCCAACTACCATGAAGCTGATACAACAGCCTTTTTGGGACCGTTCTTCGCCTTGTTTGTTGGTTTGTGTTTGGCCGATGTTGGCTACGGATTTTTGATGCTAGTAGCAACCGTGTCGGCGTTTTTTGCCCTCAAGGGCGAAATGAAAAAAATCGCAGGCCTGGGAATTATCTTGTCCTTGACCACGATCTTGGGCGGCATTCTTTTAGGAGATATGTTTGGGATTCAGGCAGATAGCTCTGCTTACCCTAGTTTCCTTAAGTCGTTTGCCAGTTTTGGTTCCATGGATCAAGCCATGCGTTTGCCGATTTTTTTGGGTATCGTTCAGGTGCTTCTGGGACATTTTATCCGTTCCTACAATGGTTTTAAGAACAACGGCATACAAGGGGCGCTCAAGCCGCTGGGAACAGCCTTTCTGGTTGCTTTTGCAGCCATTGGCATTCTCCAAATGGGTTACTTTGGTGACGGGCCGCACCTGATGGTGGGACCAATACCGATCGGGCCTTGGATTTACGCTATCCCGAACCTGGCTCTCGTTACCAAAGTTCTGGCTATTGTTGGTGTTGTTCTCGTGCTGTTTTTTAACGGTGTTGAGCATCACGTCAAGTTTTATCTGCGACCAGCGCATGGGCTTTGGGAGCTTTTTGAGTTCTTCTCTCAAATCTTGGGCGACTTTTTGTCCTACTTGCGTTTGTTTGCGTTGGGGTTGGCAGGCGGCCTGTTGGCCATGTCCTTCAACACGATTGGGCTGATGGTCCTTGGCAAGGGGGATAACCCTTTGTTGTGGCTGGCTCTGGTGGTAGTACTCCTTTTAGGGCACTCCATCAACCTTGGTTTGGCTTTAATTGCGTCGTTCGTGCACCCCGTCAGGCTCACGTTCGTCGAGTTCTATAAAGCGATCGGATTTAAGGGGGGAGGAGTTTCCTACTCACCATTCCGAATGCAGACAAAATCTAATCAAAACTAGGTAAAATCTAGGAAAAGGAGTTTTCATGGACGCTTTAGGTATTATCCTGGCAGGAGTTGGCATCGCTCTGATGGCGGGTCTTTCAGGCATGGGAAGTGCGATTGGTCTGGTCACCGCTGGTAACGCCGCTGTAGGTGCCCTGAAGAAACGGCCCGAAGTTTTCGGTACCGCACTGATCCTTTCGGCTCTTCCGGCCTCGCAGGGTCTGTATGGCTTTGTGGCCTACATCCTCTATCAGCCCTACTTAACTGCTAATATCACCGTTTTTAACGGAGCCGTTATCCTTGCCGCGGGCATTGCCTTTGGTATTGTGGCGTTGGCTTCGGCTATCAAGATGGGCCAATTACTGGCTTCTGGTATCAATGCGATTGGGTTGGGTAGCGATGTCTTTACCTCGACATTGATCTTGGCCGCCTTCCCCGAACTGTATGCCATTCTGGGTTTGGTTGTTGCCATTCTTCTCAAGAATAGTTTGTCGTAAAAGGTTAGGGCCGGCTCGACGAGCTGGCCCTAACGGCCAAATAAAGAGGGCAAAATGCTGATTTCCGAGATTTTTAAACCGGAGTGGGTTCTTGTCGATTTGAAAAGCACTACAAAAGAGGACGTCTTTCGCGAGATGGTCGATTTTTTGGTTCATAAGGCGCCGGCTTTGTCACGGGAGACTTTGTTGACGGGTTTGTGGGAACGCGAAAAGAAAATGACGACGGGTATTGCCCGTAATATTGCTTTACCGCATACGCATCTTCCGAATCTGAACCGAACCTATGGCGTCCTCGGGATCTCGCAAAAAGGGATAGAGTATCAGAGCTTAGACGGCAAGCCTGTCCATGTGGTAATGATGCTGGTGGGGGATGATAACGCCCCTGACGGCCATCTGTTTGTTTTAAAAAACCTCGCCTTATTGATGACCAATCCGGAGTTCTACCCCGCTTTGATGAAGTGCAAGACACCGAAAGACGTCTCGATGACAATCGGCGAGTTTGAAGAACTGTCAAAATTCTATTTCAGTTAAAAATCCTTTCGCGTCGGATTCCCTCAGGAACTTGTCAGGCTAAGAACTCCTCGGTAAGATGAGTCATGCTTGACTTGAATTTTCTGAGGGATAACCTCGATGCCGTTCTGCTGAATGTAAAAAATCGCTATATGACGGCTGACCCCCAAGAAGCTCTCCGATTAGCCGATGAGCGCTCACGACTGTTGCAGACACTAGAAGCCCGCCGAGCCGCGCGCAACGAAAACGCGGGAAAAATGAAGGGAAAACTCGAGCCAGACCTAAGGACGTCTCTGATCGAAGAAGGACGGCAATTGAAAGAAGCGATTGCCACCGTCGAAGAAGAGCTGGTACAGGTGGAGGCGAGCTTTAAAAAAGCCATGATGGCGCTTCCAAACATGGCCCACCCCGATGCCCCGGTGGGAAAACTCGAAGGTGATAATTTAGAAATTAAACGGGTTGGCATACCCACAACCTTTGACTTTGCTCCGTTGGATCACGTGCAATTGGGTGAAAAACTTGACATTATCGATTTTGATGCCGGTACTAAGGTTTCAGGCACAAAGTTTTACTTTTTAAAAAACGAAGGCGTGTTTTTGGAATTGGGGTTGGTACGCTACGCCTTAGATCTCTTAACCAAAAAAGGTTTTACACCCCTGATTACCCCTGATATAGCCAAAGAAGAGATTTTGGCGGGCATTGGGTTTAATCCTCGAGGCGAAGAATCGAATATCTATCCCTTAGAGGGGACGGGAACCTGCCTCGTTGGAACTGCCGAAATCACTTTGGGCGGCTATTATTCCGAGGAAATCCTCGATTTATCGCAAGGCCCTATAAAGATGGCTGGGGTTTCTCACTGCTTTCGTCGCGAAGCGGGGGCTCACGGTCAGTTCTCGAAGGGACTGTACCGCGTTCACCAGTTTACTAAGGTTGAGATGTTTGTTTATTGCCGTCCCGAAGAGTCCAATGCGTTACATGAGGAACTGCGGGGGATTGAAGAAGAGTTGTTCACCTCGCTTCAAATACCGTTTCGGGTTGTGGATACTTGCACCGGAGACTTGGGGGCACCCGCCTATCGAAAGTATGACCTAGAGGCATGGATGCCCGGCCGTGGCGAGGGCGGTGATTGGGGTGAAATCACCTCCACCTCGAACTGTACGGACTTTCAAGCTCGTCGCCTAGGAATCCGGTACAAGGACGATGCTGGCCGAAATCGTCCAGTCCACATGCTGAATGGAACCGCGGTGGCCGTAAGCCGAGCTATCGTGGCGATTCTTGAGAATTTTCAGCAAAAAGACGGTTCGGTGCGCCTTCCGCCTGCCTTGGTGCCCTACTGCGGCTTTGAAGTGATCAAACCGAGAAAATAGTAACCAGCCTCGGCAGTAAACCCTAGCGATAAACAAAAAAAACCGCCCTAGGGCGGTTTTTTTTTAACGAAAGACAATGCCTAAAGTAAAAAATATCAGGTTCAAACGCCAGATTATTGCCAATAGGATTGCTGGGCTGAGTGGAAGTCGTTTTTGTTGTCGGCGTGAAAAGGCTTATTATAGGTCGTCTTGGAACGATTGCAGTATTGGTCAACAGCTGCTTTAAAGACCCGTTTGTACTCCATGAAGTTGTACTTGCCGAAACCACGAGCTTTCATGGACTCCCAAACAATGGCATCGAGTTTTTCTTTGCCTTTTACGCTTAAAACGCGGTTGTAGGCCACAAAATAGTCCCGGCCAAGCTGGGGACCGTTTTGGGGGTCCGCCGCAGCAACAATTACGTCGCCCGTAAAATCACAAATCAAAGGTGTCATGGCATCTCCTCCCACAAGTTCCTGTAATTTTATCGACATCTTTTGAATTTGTCGATAGACAAATGCCGAAAATCTCCGTATGAAGGACTTTCAGGATGTTTTTTCCTCCTCCGGAGGGGTTTTTGTTATAGCGGAGGTGGGGACTTCTCATCAAGGCGATAAAGGTTTGGTTAGGAAGCTGATTGCGGCGGCCGCCGATGCCGGGGCGGACTGTGTGAAGTTCCAAGTGGTCTTCGCCGACGAAATTATTCACCCTTTAACCGGAGACGTGCCTCTTCCCGGAGGAAAAGTCAGGCTATACGATCGTTTTAAGGAGCTTGAACGCGACGAAGCCTTTTATGCTTTTTGCCGCGAAGAAACCGAAAAAGTGGGTCTGGTTTTTTTAGCGTCTCCTTTTGGGGTAAAAAGCGCCCAGTTGTTACGCAGGATCGGAGCGGCTTGGTTCAAAGTGGCTTCGCCCGAACTGAACCATTTTCCTCTTTTACTGGAACTGGCCTCGTATCAACGGCCCTTGGTACTGTCCTCGGGGGTTAGCCATCTGGCCGATATCGAAGCGGCCCTGGCTATACTGCCGGGACAAAACGCCCTTTTGCACTGTGTAACGGCATACCCGGCACCGCCCGAAGACTATAATCTCAAGGTTTTACAGCCGCTTTCTGTGCTGTTTGGCTGTCCTGTCGGGGTGTCTGACCATTCAATGGACCCTGAACTGGTTCCGGGAGTTGCCGCCGCGGTGGGGGCTCGATTGATTGAAAAACACCTCTGCCTTGACCGATCGGATCCTGGTTTGGATGATCCTATTGCCTTGGACCCGGTGCTGTTCCGAAAAATGATAAAAACAGTTCGCGAAGTGCAGCAAGTTCCTGTGTCCGAGCGGCTAACTTGGGCTGGCGAAAGGTTTGGTGAGCGCACGCAAGCCGTTTTAGGATCGGGAAAGAAACTGTTAGCGGACAGTGAAAAAGCAAATTATGAACGAACTAACCGCAGTTTGCACGTTTTACGGGCGCTGAACGCAGGTCATGTGCTGACTGCCGAGGATGTTGCGGTTCTGAGAACCGAAAAGATTTTGCGACCTGGACTTCCCCCTCAGTTTTTGAACCTCGTCCTGGGACGAACACTTCAACGCGCGGTTGCCGACGGAGAGGGTTTAGTTTGGGATGACTTGCTTCCCGCTGTAAAATTGTGAGTTACCGTCACCTCGTCCATGAGAGGCAAACCCTCAGTGAACGAGCGCCCTGTGGGGTAAAAAGCTCGCATGAGGAAATCACCTGTATACGCACGGAATAAGAGCTGAGGATGAGCGTCGAAGCGTCCCTTCAGGTTCCAAAAGGCCAAGTAGGGCTTAAGAAAAGCCATATCGGTTAAATCGGCAGGGTGTAGCCCGCGAATCTTGAGCGACCACACGGCAGGCCCCGATCCCGGTGAAAAAGTTTCGCCGGAGTAGGGCACTTGAAGGATAGTCATGTTGCTGGTTCGGCGGGCGCAGGGTGTAACTAAAACTTTAAAGCCTTGGGCGGCTAAAGGGGAGGCATCGAGTGGCGGTGCCCCCAGGTTCCAAAGTGCGACTTTCGACAAATCAAGGCCATGAAAAAGCAAATTTCCCGGCGTTTCGTCCATCTTTGTTAAGAGCGTTTTTAAGTTGCCAGCTTCAGCAACGACATTGCGATTGAGGGCTTGGGACTGTTGCTGTTCTAAGTACCAGAAAGAATTCCAAAAGGTGGGAGACCACGCAAAAGACCGAATGAAAGCGGCGAAATCTTGAAAGACGGTTTTGTTGGCGAAAGAACTCAATGGAGGCGTTAAAGCGGCAACCACAAAGCCTTGTGAGGCTAAATCCTCGGCTAAGTACTCGTATTCCCATGCAAAAGTCTTTTGGGGCGGAATGAGAAGAAGAACCGGGTATTGGCTCTCTTGACCGGCAAGTTTGCCACCCTGAATAAAATGTGGGGGCTGTCCGGCTGGTAACAAAGCCCAATGCGAATCAAGAAACGGTGGAGGGCCTCCCTTCTCTTGAAGGGTGATCCAGGTCGCACGAGTCTGCAAAGGCCGAATTCCGGGGGTGTATGAACCTGCCGCTGGGTACCAAATCAAGACTTGATTCTGAGCAGAGGGGCCAGAGTGAGGCTGGGGGAGGGTTTCAATTCGCAATGCTGTATTAAAAGGGCCCGACCAACTGTTGGCAGGGAGGGGAAACCAAAACGACAATGAGATTATGGCTAAAACCGTTATTAGCGACGCCACGACAAACAAGTAGCGAAGGGTAGCGCGTAAACCAAACCAAAAACCTTTGCGTTGCGCCTTACCGTTCAACGTCTTAAAGGTAAACATCAAAACGAGGATGTCGAGAATCAAAAGCCCCCACGCGGGCAAATCAGTCCAGCGTAAGCCTTCTACCACGGCCGAAACCAGGGCAAGCAAGCCTGCTAACGGTGCCAGCCAGTTCCAGGCCGGCGCTCTACGGCGGCGCGGAGCCAAAAGAGCCAGATGATAGACCAAGAGGCTGAGTAAGAAAGCGGTTTCCCATAATCGCATACGCTCACTCTAAAGGGGAGTCTAGCGGAGCGCAAGAGGAGAGATTATATTAAACCTATGCAGGTATACGACGTTCAGCAGCTCCAGGCGAAGTTCGCCGATCGTCAAGTCAAAGTTGACCCTTATTTTCTGCGGCATACCAGGTTGTTGACCAATCAAACTTTGCTGAAGCTCGGAGAATACAACCTGACGGTGGTTCCCGGAATTTTAAGTTTGCAGGGAGCCCAACTGTTGGGGGTTTTGACTGCCCCGGAAGTCTCTCTTTTTTCTCGGTTTATTGCCTCGGTCAGCACTTTAGTGTTGGTCTTTGATAATCCTGACAAAAAGGACACCGCCCGTTTTCATATTAAAGTTCATCTTCAAGCCATCACCCCACTTCCCGACCGAAAAAACGTCTGCTGGTTGGTGGTAAGTTTCACAACAGCACCGGCAGAACTCGTTCAGATTTTGGGACAATATTGGGAAGAACAGGAGTTGCGTTTAGAGGCCTACGAGAAGTGGGATACCATGATCGTTCTGGATGACGCCCAGTCTGGAATTTTGGGCTACAACCACTATGCAGAGCTGTTGCAAGGCGAACGCCGTTGGAAAGTCACCCTAAAAACCTTAAGTGCCAAGCTAGCGGAATTTGTGTTGCCTGAAACTCAACAGGCCCCGGATGAAGCCAAGGATTTCCAGCTCAAAGTTTATTTTCGCAGTGGGGCAGTGACGGTAGCGGGAAAAATCACCACGAAGGGCACCTTGGCGTTAGAGTTTTCGAATGAGCTACTGTCTACCTTAGAGGACTACCTGTTTCGAAAAACGGTTTTGGCTAAAAAGAAGGCGGCAGAGGCGGGAAACCCTTCGTGATTTGCACTGTCTTAGGTTCCGGTACCTCAACAGGTTTGCCCGTTATTGGTTGTTCGTGTTCCCTGTGTACCTCAACAGACCCGAGAGATCGCCGCTTACGGTCCTCGTTGCTCCTCACGGTAAGAGAAAAAAATTGGATCATCGATACTGGACCGGATTTTCGTGCCCAGGCATTGAGAGTCGGTCTAACAAAACTGGACGGCGTTTTCTATACTCATGGACACGCTGACCATATTCTTGGCCTCGACGACCTTCGGCCACTTTCATACCGTCATGGGTTGGATATCTGGGCAGAACAACCCTTGTTGCAGCAGCTCAATCGGATGTTTCCGTATGCTTTTGTTGCCGGCGACGGTCTGAACTCGCGGCCTAAACTACGGGTGCACGAAATTCACGTCGGTCAAAGGTTTGACGCCGGCGGCCTCGATGTCTTGCCGGTACGGGTATTTCATGGAAAAGATCAAATTCTCGGTTTTCGTGTCGGCAAGATAGGTTACGTGACGGACTGTTCAGCGCTACCACCACCGAGCCTAGATCAACTCAAGGGCCTTGAGGTTTTGTTTCTCGATGGCCTACAGCGAACCCCGCACCCAACTCATTTAACCTTTGAAAAAGCGGTACTCTTGGCGCGAGAACTAGGGGCTAAGAAAACCTATTTAACCCATATAGGGCATGAAATTCAGCATCAAGACTTGCAGGCCCGACTTCCGGAGGGCATTGAGCCAGCTTGGGACGGCTTGACGCTAGAGGTGAACTAATTGAGGATAAAAAAAAACCGGCAGAAAGCCGGTTTTTTTTTCCGTAGAAAGCGCGAGAACGTCTCGTCCGCCAGCTTGCCGCTGTCAGACTTTTTGCACCTTGTTGGCTTTTAGGCACGAAGTGCAAACCTTAATGGTTTGAACAGTCCCATTCAAGCTGGTTTTGACATTCACAATATTGGCCTTAAAAGTTCTCAGGGTTCTCACCCCGATGTGCTGTCCAGCGCCACCCTGCTTCTTCGGCTGACCTTTGCGAGGAACATTATTGCCGAACATCGTTCCCTTGCCGCAAATATCACATCTTCTGGCCATAAGAAACCCCTTCACAGAAACTCTAGAAAGGGAAATTACCACAAAAAAGCAAAGTATGTAAAGCCCTTTTCTTTCGGCAAAAGTAGGTTACAATAGCGTTATGGACAACTCTGCTTTTTCGCATGTACTTGATCAATGTCCTCTCCCCATTGAGATTTTGGACGGTACTGGGGTGCTTTTGTATGCAAATCCGTATTTTCCTTTGTATTTTTCACAAGATTACCAACAATTTCTTGGCAAAACGAGTCCAAGTTTAGGCCTTCCCGCTGGTGAGAATTGGTGGGAGCAGGCCAAGCAATCACCGCTGTGGCGCTGTTCTGTTAGTCTTCCCCGCGACCCGGGACTTTTTATCGACACTCTGACCGTCTTTCCCCTTACGAGCGAGGACGGTGTTGCGTTATATATTCTGGTTCACGCCGATACCACCCAAGAAGTAATTCGCGAAGAAGCGGCACGGCGGGAGCAGGGCATAGCGCTTATTCGTTCGCGACAAGTGCAGGTGGGCGATATGTTGAGCATGATCGCGCATGAATGGCGTCAACCGCTGACTTTGATCAACTCTTTGGTAGGCAACGTTCAATTAAAAATGGAGCTTGGCTCGTTAGACCAAGATTATCTTCGTGAAAAGCTTGATAAGATTACGGCTACCGTTCAGTCCCTTTCACAGACCATTGACACCTTTAGGGGCTTTTACACCTCGTTGGGAACGGCCAAACGGCAGAATCTCTGTGAGCTTGCGTCGCGAGCAGTCAACCTCCTTCAGTCAAATTTTCAAAAGAAGGGTATTCATGTCGATTTAGAATTCTCGGCAGAGGATATTCCCCTATATGGGTTTGCGGGCGAAATTCTGCAAGCCATTCTTGAAATTCTTCAAAATGCCGGCGACGCCTTTGTCGAACAAGATATGGTTAGACCACGGATCATTCTGACGGCGAACACTCAGAACGGCAAAGCCCGTTTGCTGATTGAAAATAATGGTGGGGCGATTGCCCCCACGATTTTTCCTAAAATCTTTGACCCTTACGTGAGCTCCAAAAATGAAAATGCTGGATTGGGTCTGTATATGGCCAAAATGATTGTAGAAGACTTTCACGACGGACAACTTTCTGTCTCATGTCACGACGACTGGACATCCTTTTTGCTCGAGTTTCCTCAGGAGGAAGTGAATGTCCACACCTGTCCGTGATCCGATCCTCGCTGACCTTTTAAAACTCGCTGAGGATTCGAGCGTTCTCTACGTCGAAGACGAGGACAGTGTTCGAGCCGAAGTTGCTGAAATTCTCAAATCGATTTTTCCCACCGTTGTTACAGCGGTTAACGGCCTCGATGCCTTACAAAAGTTCGCCCACGATAGCTTTTCGGTTGTCATCACCGATATTAGTATGCCGGGGTTGGATGGGATCGGCCTTATTCAAGAGATTCAAAAACAAAAACCGCAACAAAGTTTTTTGGTCACTTCGGCCTATAGCGAGGCAAGGCACCTTATTCCCCTCATTAACCTTGGTGTTGGGAACTTTGTTCTTAAGCCCATCGATTGGCACATGTTTATGGCCATGCTCAGAAAAGAACTCGCTTACGTGCGCAACCAAGATATGGAACAGCGCCATCAGCGCCGTCTCGAGAAAGAAGTCGCGTTGCGCACCCAAGAACTACAGGGTGCGTATTTTCAAATTTCTCGACTTGAGGAAGCTCGTTCCAACATGGTGGCCCTGGTAAGTCATGAGTTACGGACTCCGTTGAGCGGAATTTTAGGTTTTGTCGAAATGCTTAGGCCCTATGTGGACAAAGCTGAGGCCAAAGAGTTCTTGCAATTTGTTGATGATTCAGCCCATCGCCTTGAGCGTTCAACCAAGAAAGCCTTGGAATATGCGGGAATTTCGACCTCTTCTCGTCCCCTTGAATACCACGAAATCTCTTTGAAATCCCTGGTTGAAAAAGTGGCTTTGCGATTAAAGGAGCAGGCACCAGACGGACCGGTAGCTGATGTTCACATTCAAGGAAGCCTGAGCGAGCTTCGGTGTGACGAAGACTTATTGCAAGAAGCCTTATTCAATTTGTTTGAAAACGCCCAAAAATACGCAGGCCCGGTACCTCACATCGAAATCTCGCTTGATCGAACCGGAGATTGGTTGGTTCTGACTGTACAGGATAGCGGCCCAGGATTTTCCGACTTCGCTTTAGCTAACCTCTTTCAGCCGTTTCTATCGGGGGGCATCATGAATCACTCCGAAGGTATGGGTTTGGGGCTTTCTTTGGTTGATTTAATTATTCTAACGATGGGGGGCAAGGTTCAAGCCGACAATCTGCCTCAGGGTGGTGCCAGGGTTAGACTGTTTCTGCCTGCCAAGAAATGCACAATCGGATCCTGAATGTTACCCGAGTGAAGACCAAAATCCTCACTCACCGCTTGGTCAAGCTTTTCTGCGGCTTGCAGATAATATGTCAAAAGCGATTCCCTTAGGGGTGAGGTGGACCCTAGGTCAAGACGTCCCGGTGCTTTTAGAACTTTATTACTGAAAAAGTCGCTCCAGCCATCAGAGTCTTGTTGTAGGCTATAAGCTTGAAACTCGTTCACAACCAGAGGTAAGTCGGTCACATCATAGTGCGCTTGCGCCAAGAAATTGCTAAACTGCTGACGACAAAGTGGTGTCAGTTGGTTCCAGATCTGAGTCACCGTATGGCGATAACGGGGCGTGGTAAAGTACAGCCCGTGAAAACTCTCGTGCGTCAACAAAAAGGATCGTAAGGGTGGGGATGATTCATCGCTGATGCCCAACAAAGCCCCTTGTCCTGCCTTCCAGTGCCCTGGTGAAGTGGGTATCAAGAGCTTTTGAGTGATTAACCTCTGCCGAAGTTCCCTTTCTTGCGCAGACAGAGGAAAGTCTTCGGCACTAACCAAGTTGAAAAAGTTTGCTAAATCTTCGGGCGCATAATCGTGGGCATTCCACCCGTGAAGACGAAGGGCCTCCTGCTCAGTCAAAATTGTCCCTCGGTACCCTTGTTTTTCAACAAAGAAGGCAAGCCTGGTTAGATACTGTGCTTGAAGAGCGTAGGATTTTGTCAAAAGGATCAAAATATTTCGCCGACCGTTCCAAAGAAACCAGTCATGATCGCCTTCGCGAAGATTTTCTAAGGGCCAATGAAGGATAGAGGCTGGGTCAGCCGGAAGTGGCGCCTCGTTGGGGGTTGCGACTAGCTTAACCCGGTACAAAGGAACAATAGCGTCGCTGGGAAAGGTTAAAAGCCATCGCCGTGCTTCATCGTGCCAAACTTGCGGATAATAGAGCCACGTTCCTGCTCGACCTGAAAACTGAAAGCGCACAGTGTTTTGAGCTGTAAACCCAGCATTGCTGTGCCAAGAAAATTCCAGCGCTGGGGTGTAGCCGGGCGCTGTTTGCCAAGACGGCAGAGTGAGGGCAAGGCGTGACCCCGAAAGAGCTTCGAGTGGTTCGTGGTTCGGTAATGTCTGACTGAGCGTAAGCGTAAGGGGCCCTGGAGGTAGCCCATTTGTGGTGACACGGAGGGTATGCAAACCCGTGCTGAGTTTCCAGGCTAGCCAAACTTGTGTCCCCGAAAGCTCTGGGAAGCGTGCTTCAGGGCCGTGGGCTTCAGGGTCAAGTTGAAGAAAAACTTGTCCCGGAGGAAACGGACCCACCGTAAGCCAAGAATTCGATACCACTACGGGTAAGGCCCACTCAAAACGTGACGTAAACTCGCTCGACTCGAGTTTGTGCCGTCCTAACGGCACCTGGTTGTTCCCCTGGTGTAAAACATCGACACCAAACAGGAGGTTGACGGTTCCCAGAAAAACTACAACCACAACCAAGGCGCGCATTTACAAACTCAAAAGGTGTTCGACGAGTCGCCGAGCAACGGTGAGCTTGCGCTCATGATCAAGAGCTCCATCGGATCGAATTAAGGAATTGAGCAAGCCCATAAAACCCGAAGGTAAATTGGGTAGAGCTTCGAGAGCTCTCAGGCGTTGTTCAGGGGGGCATAAGAATTGTTTATTAAAGGTCAAAAGATGCTCTGTGACTGTTTCGAGCAACTGGGCCAGACTCAAAGGAAACTGCAGATGATCCCGATGAAACAGCGCGGTTCCCATATCGGCCAACTGATGTTCTAACCGAGCATTGAGGTTGGCTCCATGCCAGCGCCAAAAGTTTTCAGGTAGTGTTTCAAGAATATGTTTTTGCCGATCTATCCAACCTGTACGCGAAACAACGGGAACGCCCCAGAATACTCGGTACAAGCCGTAGGTGGAACCTTGCGTCAAGGTATAAGGCTCATCTCTGACCCCTGCGATGAGAGTCTCGATCTCGTGTGTCTTTTTGTATTCGACATGCACGGGGACGCTTTCCAAGAAAAAACGGTCTTTCGTCGCAGACAACGAGGTTTCAAGAAACTCGTGAGGGGGAAGAACCTTAAGGCGTTGTTTTTGGGGAGGAATCTCACCATCAAGAATCACATCGATCTTTAGACTGGTAAATTCAAAGAGGGCATCAGAGTAGCTCTGATAGGGAATATTTTGCACGGTCTCTAGACCGGGCCAGGTTTTGAAACCCTGCAAAAGACTCTCGACTAAGCGGTTGATTTTTTGAACCATGGGGGGCATAGTAACACAAGGAAAAGAAAAAATGAAGAAAACCCGGTGGGCTTGGGTTCCTCCCCGGGGCGATGTTCGCCTCTTGCGCTTTCAAGAGTCTGTTGCGCAGGTTGTGGGTGATACCTTTCGAGCCTTTCCCCCTTTGCTGCTCGCACCAGAGAAAGCTCCTTTTCCTTCCCAAGCAGAATTGGCCGAGATTACCTTGGGCTCTTGGCTAGACCCAGAAGAGGGTCCGTTCGTTGAGGGCCCGGTGCCAGAACTCAAGTTTTGGATGGGTTGGAAAGCACCGGGAGACTGGACAAAGATTTCTGTTCCGACGCTTTCGTGGAAATCGGGCCGCCTAGTCCTATTTACTTGGGAGCCGCAGGGTGAGACGGGGCTCTTTTGGTCTTACTCTTCTTGGCGACCTTGGCGGTGAGAGGACGGTTTTTTGATTCTTCGTAAGGAATCAGGCGGTTGACCGAACCAAGCGTTTGGTATCCATTCGCAACGAGCATCCACTGACTGACGCCATTGGGTGACGCTTTTTCTTTGAGACGACACCATGTCCTGGTTGCGCTTGCCCCCTCTGGCCACCACGCTGGTCCCACCCATGGTGCCTCAGTCTTCCAGGCGTAGGGTTCCCGGTGGTGATAGGCCTGGGCTAACGCCGAGGCGCGTTTTATATCTTTTCCCCATAAAAATGCATCCTGAGCGAGCTGGTCTGGTGCGGTCCGAAGAACCAAAAAACCTTGGTTGGTTAAACCGGGAATAGCCCAAGTGAAAACCGTACCGGGAATAGTAGGGGGACGTCGCGCCCCAGCGACAATCACGATATACTGGCCGGTTTGTACGTCCTGCGGGGGAAAGGCAAACCGAAAAAAATGTCCTGGAGTGGACAAGTCCAAACAGAGGCCGGTTAAAGAACCCGACCGAAGAACTTCAAGTTCAATCGCATCAGGGTTGCGCCCATTGCCAGCACTCCGAACCTCAGAAAAACGCAACAAAGCGGCTTTGGGGTTCAAGCCCCAGTAGGAACCTTGGATCCCCGTCACCATACCTTGACCCTCGCGAATTTCAAGGGAATACCGGATTTCACGTCCTGGGGGTTCATTCTGGCGTTTTAGGCTTACCATGGAGCCTTTCAGGTTCGGGCTGGCAAGGACTCCCGGTGGTTCGGTGGTCATCGTGGCCGATTTTGGGGCGTGGTCAAAGGTAAAGCTCAGTGACGATTCATCAGCAACAAACTCTAGCAGTCGGGCCGGTGTTGCGGTTTCAAAAACTTGACAGCCCAAAAGCTGAACACCCAAAAGCAAAATACCGGCCCCAAGGTTCAATGGTTTCATAACTCCTCCAGATCCTTGGGGAACACACAGAAACCCGACTTTGCTTCAAAGCGGGCGACTGGAGCTCTCGCTTTGGCGTTACCTTAGGATTATATTGGAGATATGGATCACAACCCCCTTTTACAAAAGTACGGTAAGGTACTTTCTTCTGATCAGATCGTGTTTCATGAGAATGAGGAAGGCGATCAAATGTTCATCATTCAAGAGGGAAAAGTTCAAATTAGCCGTCAAATTGCCGGCAAAGAGACGCCGATTGCCGTGTTAGAAAAGGGCGAATTCTTTGGTGAAATGGCCATTGTCAACCGAATAAAACGGACAGCTTCGGCCACAACCCTAGCGCCCACCACCTTACTGGCCTTTGACCGCATCGGCTTAGAGCAGATGGTTGAAAAGAACCCAAAAATCGCTTTGAGCATCATCGATAAACTCTGCCGAAGATTGCAAAATGCGAACGGGCAAATTCAACGCTTAGCGCAGAACTCTAGTCACCAGGCGGTATGGGGGGCTATTCAGGTTTTGGCGCATCAATCATCAAAACTTGGCGAAGAACAAAAACTAGCCGATGAACTGTCGCTTTCGTTGGCTTTAGCCCGTACGGAAGTGCAACAGGCTCTCGACGATTTGGTTGCTTCTCAAGTACTTAAGCGCACGTCGGGACTGATCGAAGTAGCAAACTTCGAAAAACTGATGACTCTCGGGACGTGCTAACGATAAGTCTAGCAAAAAATTCTCCGATAATGTCGGCATGAAGCTGATTGTTGTGCTCCTGGCTATTTTGACGACGTTCCCCTTGGGGGCGTTGACCCCAGATTCAGGTTTACGCCTTACGGGTGCCGACGTGAGGATTGAAGCTTACGCGGACGGGTACCATCTGATTATCAAGAAAACCCCAGGTGTACAATCGGTGCTTTTGACAGAAGCTTTTGAACCGGCGGGGCACAAGTTAGCGACGTACAGTTTTAGAGGCCTTGAGCCTAACGCGTTGAATGGTCATGAAAAGCGACTTTTAAACGGTAAGTTTCTTCCCGGACCTCATACTGACCTGATTTCATCGACCGTTGTGCCAGATAAAGTTTTTGGTGAGGCGTTTGTGATTTTGATTCCGCCGGTGGTCGAGTACGGGTATGACGAACCAGGAGCACGATTTGGTCGCATTAACTTGGCAAAGCGCATAAAAAGTGGCCAATCGCTGTGGTTCTCGGTACGAACATTTTCGCGACCGTATGCTGACTATACGGGGAGGTATGAAGACAACGCTTTTGAGTTAAGTCAGTTGGTTGAAAAAGCGACTCCGGCACCTGCCGCTTCCGACTCGGCTGTTGCCCGTTTGAGGCGACTGGGACCCGTCTATGTGGCTTCGGATATCACCCAGGGCATTCATCGAATTCAAAGCGCGGTGCATGATGATCTTGATATGGTGATTTGTATTGATACAACCAATAGTATGAAGGATTACCTCAGGGCGTTACAAAAAGATTTGCTGGGCCCGATTGCCGCGGAGGCCAAAAATTATCAGCACTTTCGGTTAGGTTTGGTCTTTTACCGCGATTATATGGAAGATTACCTTACCAGGGTAGTGACGTTTCAGTCTGATGTCGGAGTTATCCAAAAGGCCCTCGACCAGGCTACCGCTGCAGGGGGTGGGGATATCCCCGAAGCTGTCGTCGAAGGGTTGTGGGCGGCGTTGAATTCGTTTGATTGGCAGGCCAATCACCGCCTGGTTTTAGTGATTGGCGATGCCCCTCAGCATAACTTGCCCAGGGGGTCAGTAACCGAGGCAATGGTTCATCAAACTGCCCTGGAAAAAAACGTTGAGATCCAGATTGTCAAACTTCCCCCAGGGGGAGACGGCGGCAACTAAGCAACGCACAATCAGCCCTGTTGAGGAGGCAATCAGCCTTGTCGGTTGGATTTTTGACCAGCGTCGATTTCTTTTATAATCTTGGTCGAGAGAATTTGAACCCAAATGGGCAAGTTACTGAGTGTCGGGTCGTTATACATAGTCAAGATTTTTTGAAATTGTGTCTTGGCCAAGGCACTGTCACCCATTTTGAAATGCAAGAAAGCTACTTCGTACATAGCCGAAACACGAGTCGACATGTCTAAATCTTTCTTAGCAAGCAGTTCTAAATAAATCTTGAGTGAGGTTTGGTAATCATATTGATCCGAGGCTTGTTGGGCGCGTTGAAAGTATACCTCAGTAGGGGTGTTGGGTGCAAAAGTGGTATCAATAGTTTTACAACCAGACAGGGTGAGCATCAGTCCAACAACTGCTACTCCCAGAAAATAGTGCCTTTTCATGAGAACATCCTTGGGATTACATCTTATTGAAATTAAACATCACCGAGAAGAAAGAGTTTCAGGATTTTGAGTGTAGGTTTCGTCTTTTTGCGGCAAAAGTGATCGCAGTTGGCGCAAATAACCCCGCGTATCACCCATGGAGCAATAAGACTCACAACTGAGCAGACTGCGACGAGTTATTGTAAAATACTTATAAAGCTTTTCCACACCGTTTCTGGTCTTCCACTTTCCTGCCGCACAACGAATACGAAGAAGGTACTGACTACCATCACCGGCGGGAACGCGAACCACTTTGCAGTGAGCGCAGTTCGCACAATAAATCTTTCCGTAAACCGTGTCCTGTTCTACTGAGTCCTGTTCCACAAAAAACAGGATACCACGGGTTCACAGGCCGGTCAATGAGCTGTTACGGTCGAGCGGCATAAAGAAAGAGAGGTCAAAAGCTAATACGGTAAACCTCTACGTCGCCGGTTAGAAAATCGGTAAACGCTAAAAACCGTCCTGAAGGCGACCAAGCTAGGCCCATCGGTTGGTCACGGCCCCAAACATAACCCAGCTTGGCACCCGTTTTGGCATCAAGAAACTGAACTTGGCCGTAATCGGGACCCTGCAGGGCAAAGTTTTCAGGGTTATTTGTCCCCCGTAAGGCTACCGCGAGGATTTTTCCATTCGGTGAGACGGCCAGAGTTTGGGGATTAGGACCAACGGCCACCGAGAACAACACAGTTTTTTGTTGCGGATCAATGGCACTTACCTTGCCCGAGGCCATATCGGCAATCCAAACTAAAGAACCGGCTAACGCCGCAGCACGAGGGTTTCCCCCTATCGAAGTCGTCGTTAAGTTTCCGTCCGGTGTGATCCACAGAAGTTTTCCTTCGTTGAATTGGGTAGCTACTAAGCCGCCGGCGTAGGGCGCCGCCGAAGTTACCATATCGTCTAATTTTAGCGACGTAACGATTTTGGCCGCGGCTACATCAATGATCGAGACACTAGGGTCATCCCAGCCGAGAACCGCAAGTCGGCCGCCGGGGAGCACCGCCAAAGACCCTTTACCGGAAGAACCCCAATTGAGGGCAGGGATTGTTGAGGGAAAAAGTGTAATGGTTCCGTCGGTGTTCAGAGCGGCAACGGTATTTTTGACCAGAGCTGCATCAGTAAAGGCCCCTTTTTGGGCAGGGCTTGAAACGGGTTTGCCTCGGCGAGTGTAGGTCTGAAGCCCTTCGGTTGTCGCCACGATGATATCTTTTCCGTCGGGAGTAAAGGCCAAACCCCTCGGGTGTCTGCCCACGACAAATTCTGCAAACTTATGGAGGCTTGTCCCGTCTGGCTCTAGTTTAAACGACCAAACTGCGCCCTGTTTGACGGCCTCAGGGATGGCGGCGCTTACAGGTTCCCAGCCCAAGGCGCCAAAGCTCAACCGATTAACGCCAGAAGGAACCATAACATCACGGATGGTATCGGTTTCAGGCGTAGAGGCGAGGGGGACTCCCGCGGCAAAAACCTGGGTATCTTGGGGAAAGACCCTTAGGCGGACTTGAAAGCTGTCGGCCCAAGCTAAAGAAGTGAGGCTTACCGAGAGGATAGCCCCTGTGACCAGGGTAAGTAGGGGGCGAAATACGCTCATAAGCTCACGCTATCACGCTCCGCTGTTTTTTTCCAGAATCAATTCACGTTGTAACGTCAAACCTTCGGGATCGTCAGGGGCTAAGTTGAGGGCCGCTTCGCAATCTTGCTGGGCCTTGACCTGCTGTCCCAGCTTCAACCACGTGCGGGCTCGGGCTAAAAGAACTTCAAACTGGTAGGGGACCATTTCAAGACTTTTTGCAAAATCGGTCAAAGCGGCGTCGTATTGTTCCATGGAATCGCGGACCATTCCCCGATAGTAGTAGGCCTTCGCATTCCGCTCATCACGTTCCACCGCACTGTCAAAATCATCGAGCGCATTCTCGTATAGACCTTCGGCAAAGTAAGCCATCCCTCGGTGGGTCAGTACCAACGACTGGACAAAACTCTGCGGCCCGCGCTTTAAAATCGCCGTATAGTGGTTGATGGCTCGCTTATATTGCTTTTGGTTGTGTGCCGAAAGCGCCTCGAGCAGAACTTGGTCCATGTTTTCGGCAGGGAGGGAGGCATAGTGGTCGTCGCTGTTTCTCGGGGTAGTGTCAGGGGTCTGAGGCGTTTTTAGTCGATCGAGAAAAGTTCGGCGGCGTTTTTCGAGTTCATGGTTGAGCTGGCGTTGGTAGTCCCGAATCTCTTGAAAAATGATATCGCTGAGGCTGAGGTTGGCATTGAGCGCGGCGAGCTTACGTTTTAATGGTTGGTCAAAGGGAAAAAACTGTGATTTGTAGATAAGTTCATGTTCCACTTCGGCCCAGGCGTCTTGGAGTATGGTGCGAATTTGAATTTCACACGGCGGTGGATGATCGAGCGACAAGGCCTCGATTAAGTCGTTGGGAACTGCCACAAGAAAATGGGTTGATTCATAACCGAACTCTTTAAAGGACTGTAAGGCCCCTTTTTTTTCTTCTTCGAGAACTGTCAGACGGGTGCGAACGACATCTTCGATTTTTTTGACGTCTTCCATAAACGGACAGACAATCCGCATGCCCAAAACGTCCTGAATCTGGACTTGATCCGAGGGTACTCCCTGACGGATCTTGCGCAAAACCTTATCAAACCAGCTGTGAAAGGTCTTGACCCGCATTTTTATGCCGGGATGCAGACCCAAAGGTTCTACCCACCCTTGAAAACGGTGCCCTAAATTCTGAAGGATCAATTCATAGACTTTTCGCTCGGCATTGTACTGAATTTCAAGCTGTTTACGATTGGGAAGGTTCACGCCAGACCTAATTCCCGCAGGGCACGGATGCTCTCGGCGGCAGAAGTGTGGAGGATAAATACCCCCCCCAGTTCGACCCAACTGGGTTGCGATTTTAAGCGGTCATCGATCAAGACGGCCGTTTCGTTAACATCGAGGAACTCTTGAATGGCTTGACCTTTTTCACGGCTTTGGCAGGTCACGACAGGAATATCTCCCCCCAGTTCGCGTCGACACCACTGCCGCTTTTGTGGTTCAGCCCAGTTCCCTCGGGGAAGGCCCGTGCAAATGATGGGTTTAAAAGGCGCAACAAATTCCCACAGATCTCTGCCATCTTGCATCCAAGGCAAGCGGTCATAGAAACCTGCTGTCTTAGCGACAAGTGGCCACATCTCGCGGTCAGACATCTGCGAAGGGTAGCGTCCAGTGGCTTCATAAACACCACGGTCAAAATCCGCCAACACACCATCAAGATCAACAAAAAGGCGAAAGCTTCGCACTACCCCCTCCCTCCTTTTTACTGTAATACCTAACCGGTCCAATGAAAAGGGGAGTCTTGAAAGCTGAACCTCGCCAGCTCTTGTCAAAGGCGACGGTTTACGTTAGCTTAACTCCGTATAAGGGGAATTAGCTCAGTTGGTAGAGCGATTGGTTCGCAATCAATAGGTCAGGGGTTCGAATCCCCTATTCTCCAGAGTAAACCAAAGCCGCAAGTCCTTAACGATTAAGGGTTTCGCGGCTTTTTTTGTAGGCGTGGTTTTTTTTGCAAAGCTAGTTAACCCCCAAAGGAGGAGGTAAACTACGGTATGAACAACAATCGGATTACCGAATCGATTATTTCTAACCTGCGCCAGCGTATTCAGCCCGCGAAAAAGCCCATTCTTCAGCGATTTTTTAAAACGGGCCCCGGTCAATATGCCGAGGGTGATGTTTTTTGGGGAATCCCCGTCCCGCAACAACGAGAGGTCGTCAAATCTTTTTTCCAGACAGCAGGCCTGAGCGAAATCAACGAGTTGTTAAGTTCAGATATCCATGAGTGTCGGCTGACTGCTTTGCTCCTTATGGTAGAACAGTTTAAAAAAGCCACGGAAGGCGAACGCCAAGCTCGTATCGAGCTGTATATTCAGCGAGTTGACCGCGTCAATAACTGGGATCTCGTCGACGCCAGCGCTCCTGGCCTTTTTGGTGTCTGGTTTCAAGAAAAAGACCCTGCATTGTTAAGTCAATGGGCGCAAAGCGGACATTTGTGGAAGCAACGCATTGCCATGGTTTCAACCTTAACCATGATTCGCAAAGGACGCTTTACCGAGGCGTTGCAGGTGGCTGAACTCCTCGTACACCACCAACACGACTTATTGCAAAAAGCCGTGGGGTGGATGTTACGCGAAATCGGAAAACAAGACAAAGCGGTTGAAGTTCATTTTTTAGAAAGGCATGCATCTAGTATGCCCCGTACCATGCTACGGTACGCCATCGAGAAATTCTCTCCCGAAGAACGAGCTTTGTTTATGCTTCGACCTGTTGGGGGCCGGCCTGAGTCTCATTAGGTTTGGGACGGTGAGTATCCGTCTCAGGCATAAATAATCCCGCTATTAGGGTAAGTCCGATAACTACCAAGATTGCCAAAAAGACACGCCCTGTGGCGCCTTGCACCGCTTGAACACTAGGGGTATTGCCTGTATGACCTAGCACCGAGTTCGCTAAGGCGCCAAACAGGGCTATCCCTACCGAACTTCCTACCGCACGAGCAAACTGGTTGGTACCCGTCACCACGCCTCGGTGCTTCCAGTCTACGCTAGCTTGCGCCGCGACAATAATCGGTGTCGCCGCTAGTCCAAAACCAACACCCATCACCAGGCAGGCGCCAATAATGAACGGAAGCCAGGGGTGTGCGGCCTGGGTATACAATAAAAGGCCCCCCAGTAAGAGAAACCCTATGCCTGCTAGTGAGGTCTTTCGAAAACCAATTCGAAGGTAGATACGACCCGAGTACGAGGCAGCTAAGGGCCATCCTATCATCAGAGCCGTAATGACGGAGCCCGATACCAGCGGTGGCAAACCCAAAGCTCGCTCCAAAAAGGTGGGCAAGTACGAGCTAATTCCCAATAAGATGGCGCCCACCCCAAACGAAATCAGCGAGGTGGTTAGTAACAGGGGCCGCGTGAACACCCAAAGGGGAAGAATGGGTTCTGCGACGCGCGTTTGGGTCCAAAGGAACGCGGCGATCAGTAGCGCCCCTAAACCAAAAGCCCCCCAGCTCTCTAGCGAGTTCCATGCCCAGCTGACACCGCCCTCTAAAAGAGCCAAAATCAAAAGGGACAGTCCTAGCGTTAAAAGAGCGCCGCCCAGCCAATCGAGTCGGTGGTCGCGGTGATGAACGGTCTCGTGAAAGTTTTTGACCAGAAGACCCATGGCCACCAGTCCAAGCGGGATGTTGATTACAAAGATGCCTTGCCACGATAAGTACTGGCAGAAGAGGCCCCCTAAAGCTGGCCCCACCACTGACGAGATTCCCCACACGCTGGCCATATAGCCTTGGACCCGAGAACGCTCTTCAACGGTATACAAATCCCCGGCAATGGTAATCGTCATCGGCATAATGGCACCGGCGCCCAAACCTTGTAGACCCCGAGACAGGATCAAGAAAAGCATGGACCCGGAAAAGGAACAGGCAATTGACCCCAAGATAAACAGGGCAATTCCCAAGAGCAGAACCGGTTTGCGGCCAAAAAGATCTGAAATTTTTGCATAGAGAGGGACCGTTACCGACTGAGCTAAAAGGTATATCGAAAACAGCCAGGGAAATTGTGCAAAATTGCCGAGATCTTGAACCACCGAGGGGACTGCCGTCGAAAGAATGGTGGTATCCAAGGCCGCCAGGCCTGTTGCCACCATAATCGCTAAGAGGATGGGGCCCCTCTCTCCCGATAAACCGACATTACTTTTGCTCACACTGCCTCCATCTGAACTGTTTAAGTCATAAAATCGACCTAGACGGAGGGGGAGTCAACACCTTCTAAAAGTAAATAGTTCACGAACAGGACGAAGTGTATCGTGACTCGGTGGCGAAGAACATCTTGCTACCGATACTCTCGAAAAGTTCTTCAGTTGGTTAACCTTGATGGTCAAGAAGGTTCGCTGAAATAGGTCATGGGTAAGAAATCGACTTTTTTACCCACGTCTGCTATGATGTGGGTATCTTTTCTGGTTTTTTACCCACGAGGAAACTGATATGGGAAGACTGAACGCGGCATTTTATCCAGAACGACTCGAACAAGTCGGCGATATCGAAACCAAGGCGGTTCTCAAGAAACTGACGACGGCTCACCAAGCCCTCGCCGAGCTGAAGGCCACCGCTGAGGCGATGCCCAATCAAGGCATCCTCATCAGTACGTTGTCCTTGCAGGAAGCGAAGGATAGTTCGGCTATAGAGAACATCATCACGACACAGGACGATCTCTACCAGTCCGATAGCTTTGAACACAGGTACCAAACCATAGCGGCAAAGGAAGTTCACAACTACGCCTATGCCTTGCAGACCGCCCATGATCGAGTGAAAGCGGCGGGGCTCATCACCATGCGTGATATTCTCGACATTCAGTCCATCATCGAGGAGAACCGAGCCGGATTCCGCAAGCTACCCGGAACGGAACTCAAGAACGAGGCAACCGGCGCGACGGTGTACACACCGCCCCAGCATCCTGACGACATCGCTGTCCTCATGGGTAACCTCGAAGAGTTCCTTAATCGGAACGAACTCGCGGACTGGGACGCCCTGACCAAGATGGCCCTCATCCATCACCAGATCGAAAGTATCCATCCCTTTTACGACGGCAACGGACGCACCGGGCGCGTCCTCAACATCCTATACCTCGTCAAAGAGAAACTTCTCGGTAGCCCCGTGCTCTACCTTTCCCGCTACATCAATCAATCGAAAGCGGAGTATTACCGGCTTCTACAGGATGTCCGCGATACGAGAAACTGGGAACCGTGGCTCCTTTATATGATTGGCGGCGTTGAACAAACCTCGCGGCAGACAACCCTCTTGATTCACGGAATAAAAAAACTGATGCAGGACTATAAGCAGAGGCTTAAGAATGAACATCCGAAGATGTACAGTCACGAGCTGTTGAACAATCTTTTTCGGCATCCCTATACGAAAATCGACTACCTTGTTCGTGATTTGGGAGTTACGCGAAAAACGGCATCGAAGTATCTCGATGACCTTGTGGAAATTAGACTTGTCTCAAAGCATAAGATGGGGAAGGAGAACTTCTATTTGAACGATACCCTCTTTCAGCACTTGCAGGAACAGCCAAACAGCTCGCGGGGTTAATTCACCTTTCTAACAGTAAATAGTTCACGCAGTCCCTTGCCTCGACACGAAAGCCTTGGGCACCCTGGGTCAAACGTGCCGAAAAGTGCCCCGAACAACCAGCAGGGCAACGGGGACCTTGTTCTGGCCGTTCGGGGGTACGGCCTTGCAATTTTTGGCTTGACCAAGTGCGTGCGTCAAAGGCGGCTTCTTTGGTGGGGGTCACATGCGCTTGGTGCGGCGCCGAAAAGCTATTTCGGAGCATACAAGCTCGGCTGGTAAAAATAGGCGGGGCATAGGAGTGATCAGCTTTCTCGGTTTCAAGCCAACCGACCGAAAAGACAAGACCAGGAACCGCCGAATCGAGGTTTGACTCTAACCAGCCGTTGGCACGGTGAAAGCCCCAATCGGCAAACCAAGAATTGACAGCAAAACCCTCTTGTCGTAGGCGTTGGAGCCAAACTAAATGTGCGGGATTGTTGACGCCCAGCACAATAGGCTGGTCTTTGACCGACGGCAACGCCAGAAAGCGTCGCAAACGGTCCAACGCAGCCTCTTCGTTTGGACTAAAGGGGGCAAGGGGAAGCGCAAGGCCCCAAGGAGTGGAGGCAAGTTGTTGTGGGGTCAGACGTTCCCATTCAACAATAAAGCCCAACAACCGATTGACCCCTTCAAGCGGAGACAGCTGAGCACGGGGTAGGGAAACTTCTGTAAGCAAGGGTTCTTCACGAGCAACCTTTTGGGCTTGAGATTGGGCCCAATGGTCAGCCTCGGCCTCGAGCTTGGTCAACCAGTCCCGTCTGACCTGTTTGAGGTCACGAGGATTGATGAAAAGATTTTGAGAATCGCTATGAATAGCGAGGTCCGAAAAGATAAAACGATGAGACGATGCCATAAAAGCATGGCGAAGAGCCTGTTCTAGCCCCTCGGACGAAGGGGATGGTTCACACGGTAGGGTGGTTTCAAGAGTGACCACAGGCCCAAACGATGCGGAAAGGGCCAGCGTTACCAAATTTGGAGCTGGTTGGGTAACTCGTAAAGTGGCGTGCAAAGGGAATTGAAAAGGACGAGAAGCCTTTTTTTGCGGAAGCTTGCCATCATGACGACTGGTCAGCCAGACACTGGCTCCTACGGGCGAAAAGGGAGGCTCTTTGGCTAGGTTGAGTTCAAGAACAGGGGGACGGCTCACCGAGGGAACCTGCACAGACGTGCGAAACGATTGGCCAGGTAAAGTTCCTAAAACAAGAACGCCGTCGCCCCGTGTGGGGAGGTTTTCAGCTTTGATATGATCGGTTTGCAACACCAGGGTTGAGCCTTTGCTTTGTCGGATTTCGCCGAGAGGCAAGCCCAGCGTTCCGGCCCACTGGGGGTTGGTTTGTGCTAGGGCTTTGTGGCCGTCGAGCCAGCCTGCGCTAGGTCGTCTGCCGTAACCAAGCCGGGCTTCATCCAAGGCTGACCAGCCTTGAGCATCCTTGCCGTCAAGAAAGGACCGGTACGCTTTTGCCGTATAATAAGAGTATGCGGGTGGTTTCATCCGTCCTTCGATTTTAAAGCTTGTGACACCAATCCCCGCCAGTTGCCGTATTCGGGGACCTAGCTCAAGGTCATTCATGCTGGCGAAGGCGCCTTTTGTCCCGGTCTGCCACGTTGTTTCCCCTTCAGGCGCGTGAATACCTACGGGGAGTCCGTCTTCATGAGGACTTTCGCGACGGTGTGGACCGGGGATAAGGTAATCAAGCTCAAACGTCGTGCGGCATATTTGACCGCAGTCGCCCTTGTTGGCTGATCGGCCGAGCATCAGCCCCGAGGCCATGCAATTGCCCGAGACGGCATAACACAGCGCTCCGTGAACAAAGACTTCGTATTCCATTTTAGGGTCGGCCTGAACGATCGTTTCGATTTCAGAAAGAGTAAGCTCCCGCGCCAAGACGACTCGGCTAAACCCCAGGTCACGTACGGCACGTACTCCATCGGGGGTGTGGACAGCCGCTTGGGTTGAAGCATGCAAGACAGTAGGCAAGCCAGAAATTTGCAAGGCTTTGGCAAATCCTAAATCTTGAAGAATTAAAGCATCGACGCCGCACCAGTGGAGTTGCCAAGCTAAATCGACGGCTTCGGATACCTCTTGTGAGTTTAAAATGGTATTCACTGCGGCGTAGAGGCGGGCATTTTTGTCACGGGCGACCTTGGCCAGCTGACGAACTTGGTCGAAATCGAAGTTTGTTGCATGACTTCGGGCCGAAAACTTTTGAAAGCCAAAATAGACGGCGTTTGCTCCACCTTCTAGAGCCCATAACGCATGATCGAGGCCCCCCGCCGGGGCTAAGACTTCGTGATCCATAGGTCGATCATTCCTTAAGATTAAGAATGTGTCTAGGCTAGGTTTTAGGCTTCAGTTTAGCCCACCAATTGCTACCAACGTACAGGGTTGCCAAAACGGTCTAGGAATCTCAGGCCTGTTCTTCCTTCTTGTGAAGTAATCGTATCGACGAGGTTACCAATAACGTCGTCAAGCGAAAATTTTGCGTTTTTTCCACCCATGTCGGTTTTTATCCATCCGGGAGCGAGAAGAAGAAGGGCATGGTCTTTTCCGTGACGTGTAGCAAAACTTCTCATGACCATATTCAAAGCTGCTTTACTCGCCCTGTAAACGTCATTGCCCCCGTTTTCGTTATCGGCGATGCTCCCTTGCCCCGAGGACATGGCACCGAGGACTCCCCCTGTCGTCACATAGTCCTTGAGCCGCTCAAGAACTCTCATCGGGGCAAGCGTATTTGTCACCATCACGCGAATGAACTCCTCGGTTGAAATCTCACCAATGGTTTCATCCATTCCTTTTTCGTTGGCCACCCCGGCATTAACAAAAAGAACATTAAACGTACTACCGGCCAGGTCAGATTTAAGTCGATCAATTTGCGAGGGAATCGTTATATCTACGTTCTTAATCACCAGGTTAGGGTTTCCTTTGTCGGCGAGATCATGGAGTTTTGTCTTGTTGTCGCTGCGAACAGTTCCAACAACATTCCAATTTCGTTTCAACAGCTCTTCTACGATGGCCAGCCCAATTCCTCGAGAGGCTCCCACAATAAGGGCATTCTTAGTTAATTTCATAGTTTCTCCTTGGTTGATCGTGCTACTTGAATCGCTTTGGTATGAGCTGAGCCGGATTTAATACAGTACTTCAAGTATATTCCAGGGGCCACACTCCCAGATTATCACCTTCTTACAGTCTCATGAAAATAAATCAAAATCTTTGTTGGTGTTCCAAAGATATTCCAGAGAACGACTAGCTTTTTGCGCTTGCTCATACCCAATTGTATCAGAAATAAAACCCAAGCTCATGTCGATTCCTGCTGTGATTCCGGATGAAGTATAATACTTTCCATCCACAACCCATCTAGCCTGGCGTATCCAATCAACTTTTTTATTTTGCTCTACAACCCAATTCCAGGCAAGTTTATTACTGGTAGCCTTTTTACCGTCAAGAAGGCCTGTTTTAGCTAAAAGGGCAGAACCAGTACAAACACAAAGAACAAATTCACTTTTTTCGGCTAAAGATCGTATTTTAGTTATCAATAATTCATTCGCGACTTCAATTCTTGTTCCAAAACCACCAGGTATTAAAAGAATATCACTTTGAGAAGTTTCTTGCAGTTTTTCAGTCAGGCATGGGCAACTAATAGAGCTAGATACAAATCCTCCATTAAGTGAAAAATATCTGATCTCGAAATTTTCTTTAAATCGCGAAAAAACCTCTGCTGGTCCGAATGCATCAAGAGCTGTAAAGTTATCAAATAACACAATATTAACTACTTTCATCTTGAACCGCCTCTTTTTCACCGTGCCGTCTCAAGGAAATGTACGTGCTCAATTAGCAAATGTCCATTACCTGGCAGGTGAGCTGTTTTTCTATCGTGATCAGGGGTACTCAACGAAGTTTGAACAAGGCATTATTTTTTCCACTGTCATTCATCAATGCGATTTTGGCTTCTCGCATTCCCTGAAGAGTTTGCAGAATCCTTTTGAATTCGGCCTGCTTATGTTCGATCTTTTCTATCTTTTGCGAAAGTAGCTCAACCACTTTTCCCATGGTAAGCCGATTGGTATCGTGCTCGCGATAGACCTCTTTCAACTTGCCAGATCCGGCACTCGGCACAGGGGAATTGATTGTTGATGTTGTTGCGGCAAAAGTGGTGGGAGGCATTATTTACTGATTTACCTCAGGTCCCTGGTGCAGGGGCTGTTGGTCGTGCTCGAGCGCATCAAGAAAAGGACATTCTCCCGCGGGACCTTCACCTGTGCAAAGCGAGGCAAGCTTGTGTAACGCCGAGTTAATTTTCACGAGCGACCGTATAAGTTCCTCGATGTCGAGCATCTTTGCTGTGGCTTTTTGTCTTACCTCCTCGCAAGTGCGGCCTGGGCCAATGCGAAGGTCAAGAAGTTCGCGAATCTCAGAAAGCGAAAAACCGAGCTTCTTTGCTCGCCGTATGAACCTGATTCGATTCAAATCAGACTGGTCGAATCTTCGATATCCCGAGGCGTCCTTGACGGGAGTTCCCAGCAGGTTCTTCCGTTCGTAGAACCGGATCGTCTCTACTCCCACGCCAGCCTCACGAGCCGCCTCGCCAATTGTGATCGTCTTTTCTTTTTTCACGAATAACACTCCCTCAGCCTAAAAAAAGCTTGACTCCGTACTAGGGTACAGGGTTGATACTTAAAAGGTACAGGGTCAAGACTGATCCTAGATGGTTGGAGGAACAAGATCATGGAAAAGAAACTGCAGATAGAAATTGCTGAGCTTGACATCCGCGGTATGACCTGCGAGGACTGCGCGCATCATGTCACCAAGGCGTTGTTGAAGGTAGAAGGTGTCTATGAGGCCGTTGTGCCGGGGTGGAAATCCCAACGGGCTGAGGTACGGCTTTCGACCGATACGCCGTCGGCCGCTCTTGCAGAGGCAGTCAAAGCTGCCGGATACGGGGCCCAGGTTAAGATTCGACACGGTGTCAGTGATGCCAAAAGCCCGCAAGAAGAGGGTTCTGCGCCAGAGAAGAAGGACTACGATCTCATCGTGATCGGTACCGGTGGGGCCGGAGTTGCTGCAGCCATCCGTGCCGCCGAGTCCGGCTACCGCGTGGCGATTGTCGAATTAGGGACAGTCGGCGGCACTTGTGTGAACATCGGTTGTGTGCCTTCGAAGACCCTCATTCGAGCGGCTGAGGCTTATCACCATGCCGCTCACCCCCACTTCGAGGGGGTACAAACACACGCCGACAGCGTCGATTGGGAGACCGTCGTGCGACAAAAAGACCAACTCGTTGAGGGTCTGCGTCAAGAGAAATATCTCGATGTTCTGGCTTCGTACGGCGAAAACATCACTCTTATACGAGGCAAGGCTCATATCCTTGCCGACGGCACTGTTTCAGTCGACAATGGGAACGCGCTTCGTGCAGGTAAGATCCTCATTGCCACCGGTGCTTCGCCCCGCATCCTTGAGCTTCGCGGAATCGAAGATGTCCCCGTTCTCACCAGTACCTCGCTCTTGGCGCTCAAGAAATTGCCGAAATCTTTGATCGTTATCGGTGGGCGAGCCATCGCTCTCGAGCTTGGCCAAACCCTGCAGCGCTTCGGCGTGCAGGTGACCATTCTACAACGGGGATCAAGGCTACTTCCCGATCACGAGCCGGAGGTTTCGGAGGCTATCGAACGCTACTTGGGTGTCGACGGCATCGAAGTACATACAGGCGTTCACCCCGCTGAGATTCGCCAAGAAGGCGGAGAAACAATCATAACAGCCACTGTTGGCAAAGATAAACGGGAGTATCGTGCCGAGCAGGTCCTTATGGCGGTAGGGCGGGTGCCAAATACCGAGAATCTTGGGCTTGAGGAAGCCGGAGTCGATGTCGACCAAGACGGGTTCATTATCGTCGACGAAAGTATGCGTACCACCAATCCAAAGATCTATGCTGCCGGAGACGTCACAACCCTTCCTAAGCTGGTCTATGTCGCGGCGGCAGGGGGGAGCATAGCCGCTACAAATGCCTTAAACGGTACCCGCACCCCGTTCGACCTGAGCGTGGTACCCGACGTGGTCTTTACTGATCCCCAAGTGGCAACCGTCGGTCTTACTGAACGTGCCGCTCGTGAGGCAGGGTACAATGTCAAAACAAGCGTTCTTCCCCTGGACTACGTTCCCAGGGCGCTTGCGGCTCGAGACACTCGGGGGCTCATCAAACTTGTTGCCGATGCCACTACCGACAAACTTCTTGGCTGTCAACTTGTCGCCCCCGAAGGAGGAGAGATCATTCAAACAGCAACTCTTGCAATCAAATTTGGGATTAGCATCGGCGATCTCGTGGGAACTCTATTTCCGTACCTTACTCTCGGAGAAGGCATCAAACTCGCCGCTCAAACCTTTGATAAAGACCTTACTAAGCTAAGCTGTTGTGCGGGCTAGTCGGTTCGAAGCTCTCTCGGGCCACTTTCAGCGTTCACTTTCTCTAGAATAGTCTTTATGTAGGTACTTTTATCCTCTTCCTGAAAAACGACATTTCTTGCTTGAATAGCGGGTTTGTCGACAAGCCATAACTTGGTAATTTCATGAGATGGTGTATTGGATATAATGAACGAATTCAAAACCACTTCAGTATTGCCAAGCCGCTTTTCTATGTCCTTAACCGTTTGATAAAACTGTATTTTGGGGTCGGAAAAACCAATATTTCGTACTCCCTTGGGGTCGAGAAAGGTTACATATTGCTTGCCCTCGATGAGCAACCAGAGAATAAAGTCTGGATGGAAATTTCCGGCTTCAAAAAAACCAACACCTTTTCCCGATAAATACTCCGTGTTATTGAATCGCCCTGGGTTTGCCGGAGACCTAAAAGTCGTTAGTGTAAACTTCTTTCTGTAAATTGGTGCCCGGCTCATGTCTGAGTGAGGGGGTAGAAAAAGCGGGTTCAAACCTGCCTTCATGGTGACTAGCGAATGACACCTAAAAGGAGAAAGGAGAACCCGCATGGATCATAATACAGGATTGGATGAAGTTTTGGAATTGCTCAAAGCTGACAACTCGACGCCCCTGGTTTCTGCCCTTCAAGTCCTCATGAATGCTGCAATGCTCTTTGAACGGCAGAAGGCCCTTGGGGCAACCCCCTATGAGAGATCAGAGGAACGGTTGGGTTATGCCAATGGGTTTAAACCGCGGACCTTAAACACCCGAATGGGGGCTTTGCAACTCAAGGTTCCCCAGACACGTGGCGTTGAGTTCTACCCCAGTATGCTTGAGAAGGGACAACGCAGTGAACGTGCCTTGATGGCAGCCCTGGCAGAGATGTATGTCCAGGGGACCAGCACCAGAAAAGTAAAGGCCATTGTCGAGGCCATGTGTGGGTTTGAGGTCTCCTCGAGCCAGGTCAGCAAAGCCACTGCTGAAATGGATAAGGTCCTCGGTCCCTGGCGGGAACGGGAGCTCGGTGCCGTGTTGTTCGTCTACGTGGACGCCACCTATGAAAAGGTCCGTAGGAACGCAATAGTCGAGGATGCGGCCATTCTGACGGCCTTTGGCGTCGATTCTGAAGGTAAACGCCGTGTTTTAGGGGTAAGCGTCGCCGTCAGTGAGGCGGAGGTCCATTGGAGGTTATTCTTGGAAAGCCTGGCAAAGCGGGGCCTCCACGGAATGAAGCTGATCATCAGCGATGCCCACTCGGGCCTCAAAAAAGCCCTTCAAGCCGTCTTCCCCAATGTCCCGTGGCAACGTTGCCAGTTCCATCTCCAGCAGAACGCGGGAGCCTTTGCCCAGAGGATTGAACAGCGCAAGGAGATTGCCTCAACCCTTCGCCGGATATTCCAAGCACCGGACCGTGCCGAAGCCGAAAGACAGCTCAAAATCTCCATCGATTCGGCCCAGCAAACGAACCCCAAACTGGCAGGGTGGATGGAGGAAAACGTGGCTCAGGGACTCACCTGCTTCCAATTCCCTGAGAAAATCAGAAGGAGGATCAGGACGACAAATATGGTGGAAAGGAACAATCGTGAACTCAAACGCAGGACCAGAGTGGCTTCCCTGTTTGTTTCTGAATCCTCAATTTTGAGGCTAGTGTCGGCCCTCCTCATGGAGCAAGATGAAGCCTGGATTGGGGAAAAAATCTATTTGGATTTAAGGGAGGTCTGACCCGCTTTTTCTTATGCAATTTTACAGAAAGTTCTTGACGTTATCTTTAGAGAACTGCCGCTATAGCAAGAGTGAGGAATTTATGATCGCAGAATCGTCGTTGAACGAATTTTATCGGGCGTACGCCCGGCTGGTCATTCATAC
>JABEVK010000070.1 GCA_013044245.1 Spirochaetales bacterium
GAAACCTCAACACGTGTTGACCTGTGCCTGAGTCCGTCTGTCGCTCCCCGCGCGGGAGCGTGGATTGAAACGGCTTCCCGAACGCGGGAAGATCCCATTAAAGCTTGTCGCTCCCCGCGCGGGAGCGTGGATTGAAACGTCCGTTGGTAAAGCACCGAGTAAACCGTCTTTGGTCGCTCCCCGCGCGGGAGCGTGGATTGAAACTCTACAATGCCGATTGCCATTGTAAGTTCGTCCGGTCGCTCCCCGCGCGGGAGCGTGGATTGAAACAATTGCCTAATATAGGCATAGACAATAAATTGATGTCGCTCCCCGCGCGGGAGCGTGGATTGAAACTTGACCGTAAGGGGAATATGCCTATACCGGCAGGTCGCTCCCCGCGCGGGAGCGTGGATTGAAACTCGGCCCCGAACCGCCGCCCGACCCTCAGAGAACGTCGCTCCCCGCGCGGGAGCGTGGATTGAAACAAGAGCTTTATAGCAAAGTAGTTGCGCTATGCGAAGTCGCTCCCCGCGCGGGAGCGTGGATTGAAACTAACAGTCTTGAAGCGGCTATGGCGTCAGAAATTGTCGCTCCCCGCGCGGGAGCGTGGATTGAAACTATCCGTGACACTGTGCTGGTCAAAAACGGCCAGGTCGCTCCCCGCGCGGGAGCGTGGATTGAAACCAAGCCAACGTAGCGGTTTTGTACCGCTATCGGTGTCGCTCCCCGCGCGGGAGCGTGGATTGAAACAGTAGCTAAAACAAAAACACTTGCCAATCGGCAAGTCGCTCCCCGCGCGGGAGCGTGGATTGAAACATACCTTGCTAGAAACACAGGATTTACCTGAACCTGTCGCTCCCCGCGCGGGAGCGTGGATTGAAACCAAATATCCCGGCAATGGTAAAACGACACTCCTGGTCGCTCCCCGCGCGGGAGCGTGGATTGAAACATCCACTTTTATTGAATCTGCACGGTACCAAGACGTCGCTCCCCGCGCGGGAGCGTGGATTGAAACCACCAACCAACTGGATGGTGTTGACTGTTATGCCGGTCGCTCCCCGCGCGGGAGCGTGGATTGAAACCGGCCTATCCTGCCGGTCCTGGCGACGCCTATACGTCGCTCCCCGCGCGGGAGCGTGGATTGAAACTGTTAGAGTCACGGAAGCTAGTGTAGAGAACGTTGTCGCTCCCCGCGCGGGAGCGTGGATTGAAACACAAGCTACGCTCAGGCGAAGGCAACTCTCAATAGGTCGCTCCCCGCGCGGGAGCGTGGATTGAAACTAACTGTACAAGACACGTTGGCTTCAACGTTAAGTCGCTCCCCGCGCGGGAGCGTGGATTGAAACTGCTTATATAGATATATGTTTTACAGTTTCCCATGTCGCTCCCCGCGCGGGAGCGTGGATTGAAACACTCAACCGTTTGGTGGGTATTATCTAGGGTTTGTCGCTCCCCGCGCGGGAGCGTGGATTGAAACTACAATTTATTGTATATACCCATTATTACGTATAGTCGCTCCCCGCGCGGGAGCGTGGATTGAAACCTCTGGGTGGCTAATTTCGTGCGGGTTGATCGCGTCGCTCCCCGCGCGGGAGCGTGGATTGAAACACACTACGTTGCTGGCGTAGTTAATACAGTCTTCTCACGAAGTATAAATAATTCCATTTGAACTAGATATTCAAAACGGTCGACACCATGAAATCATCGTAAAAAATGACGGTCCGTATTAGCGTCGTGCCTGGATTAAGCGTCTTAAAGACTCCTTTCGTGACAACCGTAGACCCGAGCAGATGGCGTTCCCAAGTCCAACGAATTACCGTGGCAGATCCATGATTCCTGGTCGTGTGTCTCATTGGCTACTTCGTGAGAAGCTAGGGCTGATAAAAGCTATCCGAGGGGGGGGAGGGCGTTTCGTGTTTCGGGGTAACCCCGTGGCGATTGGTTGCGGACCAAAAGAACCTCGACATCTCTGTTGACAGAGAAATCCTTCAATAGTTATTGACATTTGACAATAATAATTGTTATGGCTATAGTTGTCATATGTCAATTATCTGGATTTTTGAGATAAATTTTTTTTGTCTCAAACCCCGGATTCACGGTTTCCCGGTAACTCATTTATCGAGCCCGGAAAGGAGGTATTATGCCTTACGGCAACAGAGCAGGACGGCAGGGAAGGTGCGCATTCGGCCAAGGTTTTTTCGGCAAGGGCCGCGGAATCGGACTTGCACTTCAACATCGCTGTTCAGTACAAGCCCTGCAGAACAGAGCGGAGGTTCTTAGGTCAGAACTCATGCGAATAGAAGAACTGCTCAAAGAATCAAAAACGACGGATCTGTAATTTTGTTTTTCCACAGAAGGTGAATCATATGACCATCACGATTATGAGTGGAAAAGGCGGAGCAGGAAAAACCACGCTGTCGGTATCTCTTGCCCTTGAACTGGCAGAACGCGGTAAACACACTCTTCTTGTCGATCTTGATGTGGAAGAACCAAACACTGGCATTTTTATCGACAAACAAGGAGACAAGCGTTTAGAAGCATCAGTCATGCAACCCGTCTGGAATTCGGCACTCTGTTCTCATTGCGGGAAATGTACTTCCCTCTGCCAGTTTCACGCGCTCGTCAAACTGCCTGATGGTGTCATGATTTTTCCTGATCTCTGCCACAGTTGCTATGCCTGTTCGGACCTCTGTCCTGTGGGCGCGTTGCCGATGAAACCCGCCCGGATTGGTGAAATTGTCCGCTATACAGCGGGTAATCACTTGCTCTTTATAGAAGGCATTCTGGATGTAGGGCAAGAAATATCCTCGGTGTTGGTCCGTCAGACTCGGGATATTGCGCTTTCCGAGGACGTCGAAATCCGTATTTTTGACGCACCTCCCGGAACGGCCTGTGCCGCCCGAGAGGCATTGAATCGATCTGACCTCGTCATTGTCGTGACGGAACCCACTCCCTTCGGTTTACATGATGCCGACCTTGCCCTGAAACTATCCCGGGCCAGTGGTAAAAAAACACTTCTGGTGGTTAACCGCGCGGACGGTGAATTCCCGGAAATGGAGGCGTTCCTGAAAAAAGAAAATATCACCGTTACAGCCACGTTTCCTTGGATTAGGGAATTGTCCCAGTCTTACTCCGAGGGCAAGCTTGACCCCAAAGGATTCCCCGGATTTTATGCCTCTCTTCAGACTCTCGCCGAGACCATCCTCAATTCCCCGGAGGGCGCCCGTTGAAACAAATTGCCATTCTTTCAGGAAAAGGCGGTACGGGTAAAACTTCCATCGCTGGAGCTATGGGTTTTATCGCTGAAAACCGGGCCGTACTTTGCGACTGCGATGTTGATGCTTCAAATCTTCCTCTGACTACCGCTTCAAAGGTAATAAAGACGTCGGATTTCTCGGGCGGTTTCGCGGCAGAAATCGACTACTCAAAATGCGTTTCTTGCGGTATTTGCGCGAAAGTCTGCCGGTTTGATGCCGTTATAAAAGATTCCGGTTCGTATCAAATTCAAAAAAATCTCTGTGAAGGTTGCGGATACTGCTCAGTCGTCTGCCCGGTAAAAGCAATCCGCTTAACCCCTGTTGTTTCCGGTTCTCTGTCTCTTTCCACAAGCCGGTTCGGCAGCTTTATTGTCCATGCCGATCTTCATACCGGAGCGGAAAACTCGGGAAAACTCTCCTCGCAGGTCAGGGCAATGGCCCGCGAAATTGCCGCCATCGAAGAAAAAGATCTGATTATCATTGACGGTCCTCCCGGAATCAGTTGCCCTGCAATTGCGGCGATTTCCGGCGCCGATTTCGTTCTGTTTGTTGCTGAACCGTCGCAGTCCGGCCTGTCGGATTACAAACGCGCGCTGGAACTCTCACAGAAGATGCGTATACCGTCCGGGCTAGTCGTCAACCGAGCTGATATTAACCCTGAGATCACCGAACTGCTCAACCGGACTGCACGCCAGGCTAACTCGGAAGTATTGGGAAGCATTCCGTTTTCTGATGTTTTTCCACGCGCACTCCGGAGTCTGAAAACAGTTCCAGAACTGCAGGATTGCCCAACGGACATTTTGAACACCCTTAAAAATCTTTACCATTCGATCACACGACCTAACACACAAGGAGACTACAAATGAAAACAGGATTCAGCGTCAGTAAAAATCTTCTAGAAAAATCGCCTCTGGATAGCAGTTTCGGGCGCGCCCCTGGATTTGTAACTTTTGAAAATGGCGTCTGGACTTATCTCGACAATACCCAGGTGGCGGATTCACCTTCCGGTGCGGGAATTCAGGCGGCGCAACAGATGGTAAACGCTGGGGTGAAGATTTTTATCGGCGGGCACGTCGGCCCAAAAGCCTTTGCCGTGATGAGACAAGCCGGAATTCAACTCTACGAAGGACGGCCAGCGCTCTCGGTGGAAGAAAATCTTACACACCTGCAGGAAGGTAAACTGGCGGAACTCAATGAAGCGAATTCGTTCTGATTTTAAGTATCAATTTTTAAGGAAAATATTATGGAACAAGTCCCATTAAGCCTCTAAAATCGAGACATCTGGAGCATGAATGACACTTACGACATTGTCTGAAAACTTAGTTCCCGGGAATAAGCTCCGGGCGGAGCATGGATTTTCTATTCTGATCGAAACCCCTGAGGGAACGGTGCTGTTCGACACCGGTCAGTCGGAGCTGTTCTTCGAAAACGCTCAAAAACTTAAACTGGAGCTTTCAAAGGTCCAATCGGTTGTCCTAAGCCACGCCCATTACGACCACGTTGGTGGGCTGGAAAAATTTTGTAGCATTAACCCTCTGGCAACGGTCTATGTCAAACCGGATTTTTTCCTCCCAAAGTATAAGAACGAACGCTTCATTGGAGTTCATCATTCTTCTAAAGTTCTCAGCCGCCTCAAGGTGCTGGACAAACCCTGCGCCATCCTGCCTGGTGTCTGGGTGATGCCAGAAATTCCGATTCTTCATGAGGCGGACACCCATTTCGGGCATTTCTTTACCGAACGCGACGGTCAAAGAGTCCCGGACACATTTACCGATGAACTCTACCTGGCGATCTTGGAAAAACAGAAAGTATCCGTTATTTCCGGGTGTTCCCACCGGGGAATCACCAACATTTTAGAAGCTGCACTGGCTCATTTTAAGCTACCTTTTGATCTGGTGTTGGGCGGCTTTCACCTCAAGGATGAACCTATCGATCAAGCAAAACAGACTGCAGAAGCGATCCGACGGTTCAATATCGAACGCATCGGTGTTTCGCATTGTACCGGGGCTGAAGGTTACGCAGTCTTAAGAGAAACCTTGGGTGGTCGGATATTTTACAATGGCGTTGGGACGTCGTTGACTATCGGTTCCTCATAGGTTTTACGGTTTCCTGCCCTTGTCGAGGGCCCGCTAGTTGCCTTATATTAAAACGATGTCATCTCACTCTCCTGCTGATACGCGGGGTTACAAATTCCTTCATAAAGTCTTTTTGGTGGGACTCTTGCTCAAGGGAGCGAATGCTTTTTTGGAACTTGTATCGGGTTTGGTGCTTTTGCTCTTGCCCATAGCAACCCTTCAAAGCGCCACCGAAACCGCGCTCAGGCCTTTGATGCGGTTGCTTCCCGAGGGTCCTTGGCATGCCCGGTTGGAACGATTGACGGCTTCGATTACTCCCGAGGGGACTTTGTTTGCCGCCTGGTATTTTCTTAGCCATGCTCTTGTAAAACTCTTAGTTGTCGTTTGTTTAGTAAAGGGTTGGGTGTGGGCGTATCCGCTGAGTATTGCCGTCTTTGCGGGGTTCATGACGTTTCAGACTTGGGAGTTTTTTCATGGGCATGCCATCATGTATATGCTTCTCAACATCATGGATGTTTTCTTAATTCTTCTTACCGTCAACGAGTGGCGCCATGCCATGCGTTTAAAGCACTTGAAAACCGCGTAATTTCCTCAGTTTTTTTTGAGAAGGCTTGCAGACGGCGCAGTTAGAGCTGAAACTACCTATATGCGCTCTCTAACGAACAAAGACGAATTTCTTCCTCGAAGGGAACACCTTTTGTTTTTTCGCGCCCTCAACGCTGATGCCAAAGAGTGGCTGTGGAACAAGTGCGAGATTATTGATTTTCAAGAAGAAGAATTGGTGGTCAAGGTCGGGGAGCTCAGTCCGTCCTTTTTTGGCCTCTTGACCGGTTGTGTCGGGGTTTCGATGGATGAAGAAGGCCATGATGTTTATTTGAATACCCTTGGTGCGGGCCAAATTTTTGGTGAAGCCGCCATGTTTCTCAAATCCCCTCGAACCGCCTCAGTCAAGACCTTAGAACCCAGTGTGATTCTTAAGCTGACGCGCTTTGATTTTTTAGATTTTCTGGCCAAATTCCCTCGGGATGGCAACAAAGCACTTTTGGCCCTCATGTATGGGCTGTTAAACAAATTACGCTCAAGCAACGAAGAGCTGGCTTTTGAACGTCGTGACGACACCAGTCAGGACGATATTGACGCCTTGGTTAAAGAGCTTACCGGGAGCTAGACTGGGCAAGCCAGGCTTTTATCAGCGGAATGTCGGCAGGGGCAAGTTCCTCTAAAAGAGGTTGGCTACCATGAGCTGGTGTATTCTCGAAAAGTTCTCGAGGGTCAACCCACACAAAGGCATCATGAACCTGTGCCGTCGGTAGGGTTTTTGGGGCGAGTGTGTACCAGGCCTCCAAGCGGATATGGCAACCCATATCACTGGTGACTACGGCGCTCACCGCGTATTGCGGCTCAGTTTCCCACCCGAGTTCTTCACGAAGTTCCCGTTGAAGCGCCAGTTCTGGGCTTTCGCCTCGTTCTTGTTTGCCACCTGGGAGTTCCCATTTGCCCGCCAAAGAACGGCCGGGAGCGCGGCGACCCAAGAGGATTTTTCCTTCGCGCTCAATGAGCGCACACACAACTAAGACCGGGAGCATGGTGACATTCTTAAGAATCGACCTTGCATCGTCAAGCTCACCAGCGTGACCGCATTGCCACACAGCCGGGCTAGGGGTAAGTTTACGAGGCGGTGCCGTTTTGGTGGGGGAGCCGCAAGGAGTGGTTTGATGACCTTTCGCCGGGTATTCGTTTTTATAGGAACTTTGATAGCAACGGCGGCGTGGGGCTGGAGCCCCGCAGACTACCTCGACACGACAGCCACAGCCTTCTTTAGGCGCCCCGATGTGAACAAACCCATTGATTTTCAACATCCTGACCAGGCCCTTTTAACGGCGGCGGTATTTTACGAAACCAATTTGCGCCGCGAACAGGCCGGAGTTCCCGATCTGAGACACAGTGCCAAACTCGATCACGTGGCCTGGGCTCACGCTGACGATATGGTACGGTACACCTATTTTTCGCATACCAGTCCTGTTACAGGACTCCAAACCGTTCAAGATCGCTTGGCCAGCGTGGGCATACGAGGCGGAGTTCAAGGCGAAAACATCGCTCGAGGCTTTGCTCTGGATTACCAATCAGGGCGAGCCGTCTACCCACCTCAGGATACAGGCGGAGGCTTTCGTTACACATTAAAGGGTCCCGATCTACAGCCACGAACGTACGCAGGGTTGGCGGCGGCCCTGCTGGATCAGTGGATTGCATCGCCCGATCACCGTGAGGTCTTGCTGGATCGCAATTTTCGCTTTGTCGGAAACGGTATCGTGTTATATCCGGCAACCAATTTTTACAATATGGAATATTTTATGGCCGTTGCGGACTTTTCTTCTGAAGGGTAATCTTGACTGTTCGGAGTGGGATTCATTAAAGTGAGAGTATGTTCACAATTTCAGCAAAAGGTGCCTATGGCTTGTATGCCATGATGGAGCTGGCTTCGGCCTATCCTGGGGGGTCGTTGCAGATCCGCGACGTAGCCGAGGCCCGAGAAATTCCTCAGCACTACCTCGAACAGTTGTTGGTAACCCTGCGCAAAGCGAGCTTTGTCAAAAGTTTTCGTGGTACCAATGGTGGTTACGCATTGGCCAAACCTCCTTCGGAAATCCGTGTTCTCGATATCTTAGCGGCTCTAGAAGGCCCGGTAGAGATTTTGCGCGAACAAGTTCCCCGAGGTGGTTTGGATTTTTTTTGGAATCGCTTGGCGGCGCAGTTTACCGAGGGCCTCACCCTGACGCTAGAAGAGATCGTGACACAGCGGGACCAACATCGCCAGGCCTTCACGTTTGTGATTTGAGCGGTGGACGTTTCGCTGTTGATTCTTGCGGCAGGGCTTTTGTCTCTGCTGTTGGGATTTTTGCTCCTGAGTACTCGCACACGCCGTCAAAAGAATCCCTCTAGGGAGTCTGGCCTGACTCCCCAGCCCAAGGGGCCCTACCGAAGCTGTCCGCTTTGCGGAGAGTTGCTTCAGCCGGGGCAAAAAGTCCGTTCCTCGGTTTTTGCCACTGCCACCGCCGATAAAATTATGGAAATTTATGGCTGTCCCTTTTGTGACGAGGCAAAAACGGCCAATCCCCCACAAAAACGTCATTGCCCGGTCTGCCATCAGATCCTGAGGCCCGGCGAGGTGGTCACCGCGCGGGTTTTTGAACGACAAGACGGCCGAAAAACCCACGTTCATGTGCTTGGTTGCCCTCGTTGTCGTTCACGCTCGAGCTAGAGCGGCTTGTGCTAAGGCTAGCGCGCCCAGAATTCCCGCCTTGTTCCCCAAGCCCGGAGGAACCAAGTACGAAGTGATTCCTTCTTTGGTTAAGGCCGGTGAGCGGAGGTAGTGATTGTTCAACGTTAACAGCTGGTTTTGAATCAGAGGAAATAAGTGGGTTTGTTCCATGACGCCACCACCAAGAATGATTCGTTCGGGAGAAAAACAAGTCAGGTAGGCAAGACAAGCTTGGGCCAGATAATTCGCCTCGAGAGTCCAAGCTTTGTGGTTGGGGTCCAAGTCATACGCCTTGCGTCCCCAGCGCTTTTCTATCGCAGGGCCCGCAGCCATGCCCTCGACGCAGTGCCCATGGTAGGGACATAGGCCTGGAAAGGGGTCAGAAGGGTCGGGTACGACCAGAAAATGTCCCACTTCGGGGTGAACTAAGCCGTGAACGAGTTGGCCGTTGATCAGTACACCCCCTCCAACCCCGGTTCCTACCGTTAAATACACAAGGTTGTTTAGGCCTTGTCCGGCTCCCCAGAGGTGCTCGCCCAGGGCTGCCCCGTTGACATCGGTATCGAAACCAACGGGGACGCCCAGAGCCCGTGCTAAGCGTCCGGCTACTTCAGTGTCTTGCCACCCGGGCTTGGGTGTAGCCGTGACATACCCCCAAGTGGGTGATGCCGGGTTAAGGTCTACAGGACCGAAACAGCCGATTCCCAAGGCCGATAGTTTACCCCAACGGCGTTCTGCTTCACGAAAATAACTCAGGGTTTGGGTAAGGGTCGCCTCGGGTTCGGCGGTGGGAAAGCGCACTTCATCGCGCACATCCTCGGGACCCGTGGCGACGGCGCAGACAAACTTGGTGCCTCCAGCCTCGACAAGACCAAAAAGGGGTTTACTCATGGGTGTTTACCTCTAAAAGTGTCAGGCGTCGTTGAGCTAAAACTGACTCAGATAACGGGTCGGTAGAGTGTGTCGGGATCTTTTGATAATCTTTGTGGGCTTCTTGTGTCAGTCCGTAGCCTTCGGCAATTCTGCCCACAACATACCAATCGGCGGGGATGAGTGTCCTTCGCGTGGTGGCAGAAAGAGACTTGAGAAAGACCTCGTGAGCGGCATCTAAGCGACCGCCTGCGGCGTAAACGGCCGCCAAGGTGTTGAGGTAGCTATAGTCCTTTTCATGGGTTTGTGAAACCGCTTGAAGAGCCCAGGTCAGTGCCTGAGGAGAAATCGGCGTACGAAAGAGCTCTGACCAGGCTACGCTGTTGGCTTGATCGGCATTCAACGTGAGATTCTGTGAATTGATAAAAGCTTCCGTCTCAGCGGGGTTGGGAAGTCTAAGATAAAAATCTAGCAAGCGTTGCTGTCGTTGGGGGTCGCTGGGTTGTTCTTTCCAGGCTTTTGTCAAAAGCTCACGCAGTTTTTGGTATTGGCCCGCAAAAAAAAGTTCCGCTTCGTAAGCTTTTTCTGTTTTTTGAGGATACTGTTTGTTCAGGTTCTCGAGAATCGTCAGGGCCTCGGGCGCTTGGTTAATCCGATTCAAGCCTTCTGCAAGAACTAACCCCAAGTCGAGGCGTACGTCGCCGGTTTGTTGAGCAAAGTCTGCTCGGCACGCTTCAAGTTGGCCCGGCTGGGTAGCGGTGAGAGCCTCTAAGGAATCAACAAACAGTTTGGCGGTAGCTAGGTCGTGTTGTTGTGTACCCCAGAGTTGGGGCAATAAAAATGCACCCTGCCGTTGGGAATACTCGTCCGTTAAATAGTCTTTGATCCAGAGTAGCGTCGCCGGGTCTTTTTGAGCGATCATTTGGCGAAGGGGTGCAACTAAACTGCGGGAAATATGCGAATTGGCTATCATGACATAGCCTGCTGGGGTTTGTCGCAGAAACCACCCCTCGGCGATTGTGCCCTGATAGGTAACCTGAACGTGGAAGTCTTTACCTACTGGCGACACGGCGCATTTGAGCAGAGTTTTTAATTCGTCAAGCTGATTAGTTAAGGGTAGCTGGTCTTCACGAGCAATGTCGGCAACAGCGCGCCATTCGCTTCGAAAGCCTGCATGGCGGGTTGATGTTAAAAAGAAGTGAAGCATCGCTGGTGTCATGATAGCTTTAAAAGGAGCCGTCCAGCGGCCCTTCGATGCAACGAGGGCCGAAACAAAAGCCAAAGAATAGTCTTCGGGCCTTGGGGCAGCAGAGATAGGGCTAGCTGTCATGGTTTTGTCTAACGCGTCTGCCTTGACATCGAGCGTAATAGAAACGGTGGAACCATGCGAGGCCTGACGAAGAAAGTCTGCCGCATACGAATACTGACGGGCGCGGACAAGAAGATTGGCCGCTTTTTCGAAGGCTGAACGGAGGACTTCAGGGTCCAACGAGGTATCAGCTTGGGCGATGGCGGTCTTGGGGCCAGAAAGCATCGCGGTCGCGGCCAAGGTATACGCTTCAACTTCGGCAGGTTTTGACAGCCTCGAGGCCCTCGCCAGAACCTCTTGCCAACGGCCTAAGGTCCATAGGTCAATCAACGGGTTTATTTCTAGACCTGCTTTTTTCAAAACTGACTGAATGTGATCGTATTGCTTGATTGCTTTTTCAAGATCAGCAGCCTTTTGGTAGCGAAGCCCCTCGGCATCATATTCCCAAAGGATGGCCAAATTGGCTCGCTCAGCCCAAGACTGGGGGTCCAAACTAACGGCTTTCTGAAAAGCCTCAATTGCCCTTTGGCGGTCATACCCGGGACCGAAACGTCGACCGACGTCGTCAAACTCGCGGGTCCACCCGAGCAGAGACCAAGCCTCGGCGTTTTGAGGTGCTATTTGAACGGCTTTAGCAGCAGTCTGTCGAGCGAGGTCCCCAAATCCGGCGTTCAACAGAACTTGGGAATACCTTTGAAGGGGGAGTGGGCTTTTCGGAGAGCGGGCGATCATTTGACGATATAAAGCAAACGATTCTTTGAAACGGCCCGACTCAAGTAACTTCTTGGCTTCAAGATCAAAGACGAGGCGAATGGGGTCTAATGAGTTTCCCGACTGAGTGAGGGCCGTTCGCGTGGCTTCAAACTCAGCAGGCGAGAGCTGGTTTTTTAGGGTTTTCCAAACGTAATCGACTTCGACTACCCCCGGTGATCGGAAGAAAGCATGTCGTTTTAAGGTTAAGTCACCAAAGGTTTTGACTTGGTCTGAGGGGAGTTTGCGTAGGGTGTAACCAAAAGGAATTTGGACTTGATTGTGCCACCTAACAAAGATGGGCAAAGCAAATCGAAATGGGTAGGTACGTGTTTTCGTAGAATGAGAAGTTAGTGCTGATGGTAGCCAGGTTAAAAGGTAAGAAGGGCGAATTTGGGCTACCGCTTGGTTGTCATCGGTAATCGCGAGGTCTGTGTCCTTGAGTTGTATCGTAAAGGTAAAGGGTTTGGCGAGGTCTCGAGGGTCTGAAAAGTTATACGACCCTAGTGTAGCACCAGCGTAAGTTTTGTCGGCATAGTTGGCCAAATCTTTTTTGATGTCCGCAGGATCGGTAAGGGCGTAGTGCTGACGGTAGTACAATTCAAAGCCCCCACTATACACCGTGGTCTCGGTGACGTTTCCGGTACCACTGTCTTTCAAATCGTAGACGCGGGTTTCGGTATTTTCCTGCTCAAGAGGGCTTGAAAGTGGGGTTTGAAGGAGATTTCTGGTTTCTTTTGCGGCGACCAGGGCCCAACGTTCTTGATCCGAGGCGGGAAGCAGTGTTCCACGACTAAAGTCTGAGGTTGGATCCAGCCATAAGGGGTGCGAGCCTCCCACATAGACAATTGCATGGTCAAACCAGTCTAGACCTGGTACGGTTTTGGGAATGTCCCGATTCGAGCCATCCCACAAGAGCGCCACATGGGCGGGGTAGCCAGCTAGCCGTAAAAGTGCCGTTAAAAGAACAGCCTTGTCTTTGCAGTCACCATAGCCACGGTTCAGGATGGTTTGCGGAAGGTACGGTACAATTGAGTTTTCGCCTAACTCCAACCCCACATACCGAACCTTTCGATTGATCCATTGCATGAGGTGCGCGGCTGTTTCGGGTAGCGAAGTTGTGACGATTCCCGTAGGTAACTTGACGGTGCTGTCAAGAAGTTTTTGGTTGATTTGCTGAGAATACTCCGAGGCCAACGCTCCCCAGTCCGGTGCCGTTGAAAAGGCTAGGCCAGGATAGGTAACGGCGTTACGTGGCAGGTTTTCTTCGGAAACTAAACTGCCGGGGATGGGGCCTTGCGATATGTGCCAGAGATGTCGAGAGGTCTCGTCTTGTTGCACGATTGAAGGGGCGCTTGTGCCATAGACCTTAAGATGAAAGGGGCTTTGTGCGGGTACGCTGATCGAGATGTCTTGTGCCAAAATGGAGGCGCTACTCCCCAACTGCCACTGGTCGGCGACTCCAGCGTGGGGGAGCAAGGGGTGGCTAACGGTTGTTACCTCTTCTTCAATGACAGAACCGACAACGACGTGGGGGTAAGGGGCCTGGATGGTTTTACTGTCAGAATACAGGAGGTTGTTGGCGGAATTCTGAACTTCGACGAGGGCAGAGGGGTCTAAAGGCCAGACGTTCCCATCAGGATTTATGACCCGGCCTTTTATAACGGGACGCTCTTCGTGCCAAGGGCTCCAGGAAATCTTGATTTGGCCCCAACTATTAACGGCATCCAGACTCTGAATCCGGTAAACCCAAAAGCTTTGTCGGGTTTCTGTGCCATCAGGGCTGAAGGTGATTGTCCCTCGCTCGTAGAAAATCACCGCTGGCTGGTCGGGGTAGAATTGCGCCGTCGCCACAAAGTCCAAAACTTGTTTGGCAGAAGCTTGAAAAAGTCCTTGTCCCCATAGCTGACGAGCTTGTACTTCGGGAGCAATAGCCCACAAGGAATTTGCACCACTCCACAGCACAAAAATGATTGCCCAGAATCGACGCATGAAAAACTCCTGGTGGCTATTTTAGCCTCTTTTAAGGCTAACACGCCCCGGCCAACTCTACAAGCTAAGTTTTTATTTGCCCCCTGGACGCACCCTTGTCAGGGTGTTAAACTATCTCGCAACGTATGCCGAGTTTTTCGGCAAGGCCAAGACGAGTAAGCGGAATTGAACCGACAGAGAGGGGGCCTCGTGGCTGAGAGGGCCTTCAGGATTTCACCCGCCCAAAACCCCTTGGCAGCTTTCTTTTCGAAACCGGAGTCAGCCTCAGCTGGCAGACGCGAGTAGTCAAGAACGGTAAACCTTCAAAATGTTTTGGGGGTGACCCTCCGTGATGGGTGACGAGAGCGCCCTCTTCGGTGAGTGGCGAAGCCGGGTGGTACCGCGGAAGACGTCAGCTTCCGTCCCAGCGCACGAAACACAGGAGTGTATCATGGCTGTTACGGAAACTGCTCAAAAACGTCTCGAGGCGGATGAGTCTCTTTTCAAAAAGCGGCACAGCTTGGCTCACATTATGGCCGAGGCTGTTCTCGAAGTTTTTCCCGATGCGCAAATCGCGATTGGCCCCCCCGTCGATAACGGATTTTACTACGATTTCGGCCTACCTCGGCCTCTCACCGAAGCGGACTTTCCCGTTATTGAAGACAAAATGCGGCAGATCATTCGGACCCGTAGTCCGTTTGTGCGCGAGGTCGTTACCAAGTCCGAAGCGGCCGCAGTGTTCACGGGTCAGACCTACAAACTCGCCATTCTGAAAGACCTCAATGAGAACGAAGAAATCAGCCTGTACCGCTCACACAACTTTGTTGACTTATGCCGTGGGCCGCACGTCGAAGATACCAGCCGTCTTGACCCGTCGAGCTTTAAGCTAGCCAAGGTCGCAGGGGCCTACTGGAAGGGCGATGAAAAATCCCCGATGCTCCAGAGGCTCTACGCCTACGCCTTTCATAGCCGAAAGGACCTAGAAGCGTACCTGAAACAGCTAGAAGAAGCCGAAAAGCGCGACCACCGCCGTTTGGGTAAGGAGCTGGATCTCTTTCATCTTGATGCCGAAAACCCCGGGCAGATTTATTGGCACCCGGCGGGTTGGGCTGTATGGCGAGTGATTGAGGACTATATTCGTGAAAAAATCCGTCTGGCAGGCTATCAAGAAATTAAAACTCCCTCGGTTATGCCGCAGTCGTTGTGGGAGCGCTCGGGGCACTGGGCCAAATACAAAGACAATATGTTCGTTTCAGAGAGTGAAAAGAGGCTTTTTGCCCTTAAACCTATGAACTGTCCTGGCCATATTGAGGTTTTTAAACAGGGGCTAAAAAGCTACCGCGATTTGCCCCTGCGTCTTGCCGAATTTGGCTCTTGTACTCGCAACGAAGCCTCGGGTGCTTTACATGGCATTCTTCGGGTGCGCGGGTTTGTGCAAGATGATGCGCACATCTTCTGTACCGAAGCGCAGATCGAGTCCGAGGTTAAAGGGTTTTGCGACCTGTTGCGAAACGTCTACCAAGATTTCGGCTTTCAGGGAGAAAGTATTTTAGTCCGTCTGGCGCTGAGGCCGGACCTTCGTCTAGGCGACGATGCTACCTGGGACAAGGCCGAGACCGCCTTGGGGAACGCTTGCCGCGCGGCAGGGTTCGATTATGTTGAAGCTCCCGGCGAAGGGGCCTTTTATGGTCCAAAGCTTGAGTTCACCCTGATTGATGCCTTGGGGCGTGGTTGGCAGTGCGGAACCATCCAACTGGATTATCAAATGCCCTCAGCCGAGCGTTTGGATGCCGAGTATGTCGGGGAAGACGGAGCTCGTCACCATCCGGTTATGCTACACCGAGCGATTTTAGGTTCGTTGGAACGCTTTATTGGTATTTTGATTGAACATTTTGCCGGGGCTTTTCCCCTATGGCTGGCTCCGACTCAGGCCGTGGTGGTGTCGGTGGGTGAATCCTTTAATGGGTACGCTCTTAAAGTTGCCGAAGACCTAAAAAAGAGCGGTTTTAGGGCCGAGGCTGACCTCCGCGATCAAAAGATGGGAGCCAAAATTCGTGACGCCCAATTGCGAAAAGTGCCCTATATGCTGGTGGTGGGGGCACAAGAAGAAGCGGCTGGAACCGTTAGTTTGCGCACCCGCACCGGCGAGCAGAGCAACGGTCTGCCCTTTGCCGAATTTGTGGCTCAGTTGACGGCCAAAGTCTCGGCTAAGCAGATGCTTTAGAAGTTCGCTTAAAAAGCGGTAGGAGTCCCCATGACCGAATTCAATGAGGTAATTCATTATGTTCTGGGCTTTCAGCCCTATGTACTTTTGCCTCTTATTATCTTTGTTCTTGCTTTAGTTTTTCGTTTGGGAGTGGGGACCGGGTTCCGAGCCGCTTTGACTATTGGTATTGGTTTTATTGGAATTTTTCTTGTCTTTGATTACTTCGTCGGGGTAATTCATCCGGTGATTTTGGCGTTGGGAAGCCGTTGGGGGCTTCAACAGACAACCTTGGATGTTGGTTGGCCTCCTCTCGCCTCGATGACCTGGTCGTACCCTTGGGCTGCTGTGATCTTGGCCATTTTATTGGGGATCAATGTCTTACTTTTGGTGGCGCGACTGACTAGGACGGTGGACATTGATGTCTGGAACTATTGGCACGTGATTTTTTTGGCATTGATGGTGCAAACGGTCACGGGAAACTTTTGGTTGGCGCTGGCCGCTGCCGTGGTGGCCTTTGTTTTGGTGCTCAAGCTGGCCGAGTGGAGTGCGCCGGCGGTCAATAAGCTGACCGGCTTGAAAGGCATCTGTATACCGCACCTTTCTGGCTTGGCGTATTTCCCTGTGGCGGTGGCTTTGGACGCGCTCTTGGGCCGCATCCCTGGGCTTCGGAAGTGGCAACTGTCTCCGGAATCACTGCAAAAACGTTTAGGTTTAGCCGGAGAGCCGGCTGTCATTGGGTTGGTGGTTGGGCTTCTGTTGGCCTGGGCCGCCGGGTACGACGTTAAGGTGATTTTAGAAACCGGAGTGAAACTGGCCGC
>JABEVK010000071.1 GCA_013044245.1 Spirochaetales bacterium
ACCACATTATTCGCCTCAAGGACGGCTTGGTGATTGAAAACCGCCGTGCCCAAGGAAGCTAAGCTATGGGCTCGGTCATCAAAATCGCCTGGCGCAACCTCGCCCAGCATCGTTCCAAAACCATCCTCGTTGGTATTTTAATTACCTTGGCGATAGGTCTCGACGTCGTGGGCAATTCCATTTTGGAATCCGCACAAGAGAGTCTAAAAAAAACTTTTACCAATAACTTTACGGGCAATGTCCTGATCTGCCCGCAAGGAATCAAAGGCGGAATTTTTGGTGCTTCGAACGGCGGTAACTCTAACGGCCCACCCATTCTTCCCATGATGAAGGACTACGAAAAGGTCTATACCGCAATAAAATCACAGCCGGGGATAAGCTCACTGACCAGCCAAATTTCCGCCTATGTAATGTTCAACTTAGGAGGCGGTGGGCTAAACTTTGGGTTGGCGTTCGGGATCGACCCCCACAGTTATTTTTCAACCTTTGACAACGTGGTGATGCTCCACGGGCACCGCTTAGTCTCGGGCGAAACGGGCATTATGCTTCACGAAAAAGTCGTGCAGACCCTTGAGAAAGATAATGACGTCCATTTAAAGGTTGGTGATCACCTCCAACTGAACAACTTTGGCGAAGCCGGCTTCAAGATTCGTGATGTTCCCATTGTCGGAATTTTTCGCTTTAAGGCCGGCAACGAACGATCGTTTCCGTTTATGCAACCAAACTTTGTTGACGTCAATACGCTACGGGCCTTGCAGGGAAAACCCATCCTGACCCCTGCCGATTTGAAGTTTGATTCTCAACAAAAAGCAGCACTGGATATTTCTGATGCCGATTTCTTTTCTGGATCAACGGTGACAAGCGTAGGTTCATCCCACACCAAAGCGCTTTCGATGGCCAGCCTGGATAACATTCTGGGGCCAAAATCTGCCAAAGCTGACCCTGCTTCTTCCCAGAACGGAGCTTGGAACTATATTCTTATCAAATTGAAGCCAGGCGTCGCGACCTTGCCCTTCATTACTCATCTGAACCAGCTTTTTGGGCAAAAAAAGCTTCCGGTCAAGGCCCAAGATTGGGTTGATAGTGCTCAGCCGGACTCGGGCATTTTCATGGCGATTTCGTTCATTTTTAACATTGTCATCTGGGTGCTTTCGATCGTCTCGATCATCATTATTATGAATACGCTCATTGCAGCAGTGATGGAACGTACCGCTGAAATTGGCACCATGCGGGCACTCGGTGCACAAAAGGGCTTTATCCGCAACCTGTTTATCCTCGAGACAGTCACCGTCAGCATCCTTGCCGGTATACTGGGCATAGTTCTGGGCTTTATTTTGCTCAGTATTCTGCACTGGACGGGCATTCGTGCCCCTAACGACTTTATGAAACTGATCTTTGGTGGCGACAAACTTTTTCCTCAGCTTTCAGGGGGACCATTGTTCACCGCTTTGATCATGCTGGCGGTCATTAGCCTCGTCAGCTGGATCTTTCCTGTTCTGATGGCCTTGAAGGTGTCGCCCCTCAAAGCCATCCAATCGGACTAAACGCTCGTTACCGACCTTTATCGGAGGTTCCTATGGCCATCGCTCGTATTGCGTTTCGCAACTTAAGTCGCCAAAAACGGCGGAGTTTTCTTCTAGCCGGCGCGATAGCGTTCGGTATTCTTGTCATTACCGCGGTCAACGGCGTAGTGGGGGGAATCCTTGTTAACGCCGAGAACAATTTTGCCTCGCTTATTTCAGCGCATATTTTAGTGATCAACTACCATTTTTTAGATAAAAACCGGCTAGTTTTTCAAATCCAGAACGAAAAACCCTACGATGCTGCGATTCAACGCTTGGGCAAAGAATTTCCTATCAAGTACGTGCAAAAACGTACTTCCATCTTTAATAATGCTACTCTGATCTTTCAGACCGAATCTGTTTGGCGCCAGGTTGATGGGGTCGATTGGAAAAAAGACAGTGTGCTTTCACACCAACTAGACATTCTTCAGGGCTCGTTGACAGGACTGACCGGTACCAACGGTATTGTTTTGGGCGAAAAAGAAGCCAAAAAGCTGGGTGTTAGGCTGGGTGAAGATATTCTTGTACAAGCCGAAACCATCTACGGCCAACAGAACGTGATTCAAGCCACGGTAAAAGCGATTTTCAAAGAGGACAACCTTTCTTCTGGAACAGCGTTTATGGATCGTGAGGCGGTGAATAGACTTCTCAACATGCCTCCCGGATCTTTTAACTGGTTTGGGATTTTTTTGAAGCACTTTCAAGATCAGGACGCCGCCACTGCACGTTTACAAACCCTGCTTTCTGATGAGCATCTGGCCATGGTACCACGGTCCGAAACGATCAATACGAATTTCAATACCCTCTTCGGAAAAATCCGCAAAGATAAAGATAAAACCTCCCGCACCCTTGTCACCGACCTGAATGATCAAATGTCATCGTTAAAAGGAATTTTTGATACCATCCAGAATATCGCTTTGTTTGTTTTGTTCCTTCTATTAACAGTGATTATGGTAGGCCTGAACAACACCTACCGCATTATCGTTTGGGAACGAGCCCGCGAGATCGGAACACTCAGAGCCTTGGGCACTCAGCGCCAAGCGGTTTCGCGGATGTTTTTGCTCGAGGCTCTTTTCTTGGCCGCTTTGGGAACCGTAACAGGAGTCGTGCTGGCGTTGCTTGGCCTTACCGGTCTGAGCCTCGTCAATTTTACCAGCCATGGGGCCACTGACTTTGATATTTTTCTGGCCAAAGGGCATCTCACTTGGTCGTTTGACCCAGTGCGGCTGATCGTGATGTTGGTTCTTGTCGCTGTCATGACCTTACTTGCCGCGTATTTTCCTGCCCGCCGCGCCGGAAAAGTCGACCCAGCGGTAGCCCTACGGACGACGGCTTGAACCCAGACGCCGAAGTCCGGCTTCCTGATGCTGAAGTCCGGCTGTTGGAGGTAGCCAGACGGCTTTTCGCCGAAAAAGGGTTTGACGGCACCGGTGTTGCCGAAATCGCTCGAGAAGCTGGTGTCGCTAAGAGTCTCTTTTTTCATTACTTTCGCACCAAAGAAGCGGTACTTCAGCGCATCTACCAAGACTTTTTTCGAGATTCCGAAGCCGTCCAGAGTCAATCCTTTCCTGTCCAGCATGACGCACCTGCCCAAGATTCTGAAGCCTTTACGCGGGTCATGCTGGCCTTTCTGCGCCGAAATGAACTTGTCTTGCGCATTCTGATGCGCGAAAACATGGGCAACACAGGGTCCCCGAGTGTCTTTGGCGTGTTTCAAGGGTCTTACGAAACTTGGAAATCCTGGTACGCAGAACGCGGTTTTCCTCCGTTGGCAGAACCCGATGGGCATATTTTTGTCTTTTTCTTTACGCTCCTGCCCTGTTTGTCATACATTTTGTTTGACGAGTCCTTTGCCCAGCACTTTGGCCTCGATAAAGCCCAGCTGGAGACCCGCTTTGTCGCGTTTTTATCCTACACCACCCGAACCCTAGCGCAAAAACTCCTGACAAAGTGACAATGCGGCCAAAATCCTTCGCTCAAGCTTGACCTCGCCCCTGGTTGCTTCTTATATTCCTGGTGTTGACCGATCGGTCAATGGCAGAAATACCAAATAGGAGAACAACGTGGCTATCCTCGAACTTAAGGATGTCAAGAAAAACTACGCCCTGGGCAAAGTCACTGTCGAAGCCGTCAAAGGGGTGAGCTTTTCGTTAGAGAAAGGTGACTTCATTTCGATCGCCGGTGCCTCTGGCTCGGGCAAAACAACCATCCTCAACATGATCGGCCTCATCGACACTCCCTCAGCCGGCGAAATCCTCTTGGACGATCAGCCTGTCTCTCAG
>JABEVK010000072.1 GCA_013044245.1 Spirochaetales bacterium
AAATAATATTTATCTATTTTATTCTGTATAAACATATTAAACAAATTATAACCAAACTTTTGATCTACATAAATGAATGAAATAAGTTAAAAACCCGCAAATACTACTTAACAAAGGTTGGTAATACAAATCTCACAAAAAAAGGGAGCCGAAGCTCCCACCGCTGAACAGTGAACCCAGTTTACGCCCGCATCAGGTACTGGTAGGCTTTGTCGATTTTGCGATCGACCCATTCCAGCATTTGTGTTGGCATACGCAAAGCTTTAATCTTGCCGTGCATCTGATCACGCAGTTTGTCCCTGACATCATCGACATCCATACAACCGTTAATGCATGACGCTTCCAAAAAGGCCTCGAGAGAATCAACCGCTACGATTTCATCACGAAAGACCGAAAGATTTTCCATAAAAACGTAGTTGCTGATGCGTTCGACGACTTTGGCCTTTTCAATTTCTGAGATGATCAGTTCAATGTCCTTTTTCAGGTCTTCCATCTCGATTCGCAAAAGCTCAACAAACTGGAGCTTTTTATCCGGTTTCATGATGTATTCCCCCCTCTCCTTCTATTGTAAATCTCCTTTATTCAGACCGCAATAAGCGCTTTTTATGCTTTTCTTGTTGATATTCCCTTCAGGTCGAATTATAGTAATTCTGAATAAGGTGAAACAGCCTTGAAAGAAAAATCCTGGTGGAAAGTGCACGTATGAAAAAAGTAGAGTCTTCGCACACCTTTACAGTCCGAGAGTTAACGGACCAAAAGTTGTCGCTAACCAATGACGGCCGCCTGAGTTTGTTTTTTGTTGGAGTCGGTAGTGCTTTCTCGAAACGGCAGTATCAAACCAACCTTCTCCTTATAAAAGGACAAGACCATCTTTTGGTTGACTGCGGCACCAAAGCTCCCCAGGCGTTTTTTGAATTAGGCCTCCCCATTGCGAACGTCAGTAATTATTTCGTAACTCATTCGCATGCCGATCATGTCGGCGGCCTTGAAGAGGTCATGCTGGTAGCCCGCTACGGGACCAACTCCCGGCCTAACATCTACATTACCGAAGGCTACGAACACCTGTTATGGGACATGTCTTTGCGTGGCGGAACCGCCTACAATGAAGTACACAGTGGTAAGAATCTGACCTTTGGCGATATGTGGACAATTCATCATCCCCGTTGGCTTCCTGATTTTCCTCGTGAGACGTACGAGTTCGACGTAGGAAGCATCAATATCAAGACGTTCCGTACCATGCACATTCCCGGCGAGTCAAAATCGTGGCAAGATAGTTTTTGGAGCACGGGCCTTTTGATTGACAATCACATCTTGTTTACTGGGGACACCAAGTTTGACCCTGATCTGGTCGAAAGCTTTCATGCAAAGTTTGAGCTTTCAACGATTTTCCATGACTCACAATTTTTCCCACCTGGGGGGGTTCATGCCTCCATTGATGAGCTAAAAACGCTGCCTGGCGACATAAAAGCAAAAATGATGCTTATGCACTACGGTGACGACTGGGAAAAGAACCTTGACCGTGTCGCTCAAGCGGGTTTCCAAGGCTTAGCTAAGCAGTGGGTGTACTACGATTATCTTACTTCGGGAAAAACCCCCGGTAACGAGTAAACATCCTCCATCGTCTCGACAAGAACGCCTCCCATGCCCCACGAAAGGGGTACTTCTAGGTCAACAGCGTACCTATCACCCACCGAGACTACAACTTCAGGAGCAGCGGCCAGGGCTTTTAATGCCAATCGAAAGGCTTTGGGCGAGGGTTTCGATTCACCCGCTTCGTCAAGACCAATGATCTGAGGAAAGAACCTTCCCACCCCTAACACCGCCAAAGTTCGTTCAGCAATATCTGCCGGGTTATTTGTTACCAGAACCAACCGAAAGCGCCGCGAAAGCGTTTCGAGCGTTTCGGCTAACAGGGCATCGGAACTAAGATAATCTTCGGGGCGAATCGCTCGGCGGCGCAGGTCGACACTGCGTTCAATAGAAACCCCCAACGCCCCCAGCAGTGTGTTGCCAAAGCTCGGTTGATGACCGTCATGGGTAGCACTCCAGTCCGCCTTCCAGCGATTCAAGCGGTCTTCAAGCTCGTGGACGGGAATTCCCTCTTCTTGCGCTAAAAGTATCACTTGATTTTTGATTTGGGACTTATAATAGTCTTCATGTCGGTATAAGGTCATATCCATATCGAATAAAAGACCTTCAACCCTAGACGGTAGGTGGTATACGCGCACGTGAACTCCGAGTTTCATTATTATACGGTAGCTTTTTTGGCCGTCAAGGCCGGTTTAAACTCTTTAACCGCCGAAGAAATCGCCTATGCCAGTCAGTACGTGGATCACAATATCTCCGCCTGGAAGATCACGGGACTTGCCCAGCCCGTCGTGACTCAACCAACCCAGAACTACAATGTCGTTGATCGCTCGGTCCTCAATGACATTTTGATCCCCTTCCATTTTCTTCCGGTAGGACCAGGACCCCAAAACAGTGTGCGCCGCGACCGACAAACCAACCCCTGGGACGTTCGCCCCAACAACGCCTTGGCCAAGTCTCTGCTGGTCGACGCCTTTCACGAAAACGACCCCCTGCAAATCGGCATTGCTCTTCACGCTTATGCCGATACCTGGGCCCACCAGAACTTTATTGCCCCCCTTGACGATTGGAACCGGCTGAACGACCAGCTTTTGATTCCGCCTGGGGGCCATGCTCAAGCCTTAAAAAAGCCCGATGAATGGCTGAGTGTTTGGGAAGATCCCCGGCTTATTGAACCCACCGTTGTCAACTTTGATCGTTTTTACGAAGCGGCCCGTAAAGTATTTCGCTACTTGTGCGTCTGGACTGGTACCAACTTTCATGAAAAAGAAACTCAGGTTCTCGACGAATTAACTCAGATGCTCCGCAAGGGAGAGGGGCGTCCTGCTGAACAGCGGATGCTCGATTTCATTCTGACAGGGCTTACTCCTTACGATAAGACAGATTGGTTGGCGGAGGCGATAGTTCCCGCCTCAACGCTCCCCTCCTTTGAGGTTCCCTTTTGGTCTACCGTTAACAAAGTTGCGACCAAGCTTCAAAACCAAACCGGGTTATCGCTGGGACCTCGCGAAGCCCGCGCCAAGCCAAACTTTACTACGTCGCGTTTTTATCGCTGGCAAAAAGCGGCCCAAGCTCACCGAGAACGGGCTCACCGACGCCTTGATCAAATGTTTCCGTTGTGGAGGTCCTGATGAAACGTCTGTTTGTTTATCTGGTCCTGGCGACCCTGGCTGTTGGGGCTTTTGCACAAGCTCACAGCTCTGAGGCGCCGAGCTTACCGCAAGTTTGGAACTTTCCACCTCATATCCCTGCCGAAAAGCACTTTCAAGTGGCCGAGTCTGGCACTTACCGCTGGGACTTTCTTTCAGCGGGCACAGTCCTCGAAATGTCAATCTTTCAAACCGACCCCGACTCGGGCCGCTTAACGCTCGTTACCACCAATCGCAACCTTCAGGGCGGTCTGGACCCTTGGTTGCAAACCAAGTTAACCCGCAACACAAGTTACCTGTTTTCACTACGGGCCCAGGCTCAAACCAGCACAACTTTACAAGTAAAATTCTCGCGCAGTGAATTCGCGCAACTCGGTCAGCTCTTGCAAAGCCAACTCACACAAGATTCTTCGGCCAATCAGCCGTTACAGTTGCGCTGGGAGCAGACTCTACCCACTACCGCCTCACAAGTCTGCGCCGCACAACTCCCCGATGGCAGTCTAGTGATCGCCATGGTTGCAACTGACGGCAGTCATATCACTATGGTTTCGTCAAACGGTACCGGCCTCGGCAAGCCACTCAGGGCTCATTCTGGGGTGATCACCTCAGCCCAGCTGAGTGTCACTCCGCATGGTTTTCCCCTTTTGGTTTTTACTACCACCACCGATGTAGAAACTCGTGTTTGGAATGGCCTTGGCTGGGTTGAGGTGGCGACACCCTTAACACCCCCGCTAGCCCTCACGGGGGGAAGGCCACGGCTGATCGGTAACGGATCTACAGGTCTTACGATTCTTCGATGGAACGCCGGAGAATGGTCGCCTACCCCCGCCGTCTCGGCTCCGACGGCTGGTCCCTATGTAGCGGCCGGAATGTGGAACGGAGAGCTCGCCCTGCTGTCTCAGGACCCTGCCGGGCAAGATCGTTTTTGGTTGATTAGTGAAGACCGCTACTGGAATGACACGAGCCTACCGCAGTCCGGCCATTCCTCTGTGGGGAGCGTAGTCGCTACCCCACAAACCCTATGGGCCCTCATGACCGACACTACCGCTCGGTGGCACCTCTACCAGTACCGACAAGACCTCGGGTGGCAGGTCACTCCGTTACCGATGGACTCGGTTTCGTGGTCGGTGACAGGACAAGGGGTTGACTTGTATGCTCTGGCTCAGGGTCCTAACACCTTAGAACTCTACCGCTGGGGGGGGACGTCGTGGGCCGCCGGAATCAACTTAAAGCCTCTCGCCGACCCTGCCAGTGTCACCCCGCTTTGGGTTGCCCCCGGCCCTCAACAAAAGCAGGGGCTTTTGTTGTTGTGCCTGTTAGGGAACTCCTCGACTAAGCTCCAGGCTTACGCCTTACCATAGAGGGCGCCCAAATCTAGAACCTGAAAGTCGCCAAACGGACGTTCCTCGGGCCGGTGTGTGACGTACAAAACCGTCGTTTGACGGGCAATAGTCTCACTGACCAAGGCCTGCTGAAAGAGAGTTTCTGCCTGATGATCTAAGCCCTGGCAAGGTTCGTCCAAAAGTAAAAGGTCAGGATCGGTGACTAGCGCACGAGCCAAAAGCCCCAAGCGTTGCAAACCCCACGAAAGATCTTCCCACAACGTTTCGGCGTGCTCGGTCAGACCCATAGCGGCAAGGATCTCACGAGAAGCTTTTAGCTGTTCCCAAGTAGGCTCTTTGATGGGGCGAACCGCATCTTGGAACCCCGCCGTGACTACCTCGAGCAGGGTGGTAAACCACAAATCGCGAAACCGTTGGTGAACAACATTCGACAGGTGGGCACATCGGCTATGAAGCTCGGCCCAGGTTAACTCGGCACCCCGGCGTTTGCCAAAAATCTTAACCCCCGGCTGAAAGGCCTGAGGGTGTTCGCCCGAGATAAGGCTAAGTAAGGTACTTTTGCCGCAACCGTTGGGGCCACGAACCAACCAGCGTTCGCCTGAACGTACCGTCCACGAAAAGTTCTGTAATATGATGAGCTCGCCATACCCGGCAGTGACCTCTTGGAACTCTAAGACCAGGGGGCGGGAACCGGTCGCTTTAGGGACAGGCGATGCTATCACCGGGGGTGTGCTGGTTGCAGGCTGGGTATTGCTGACCGTCGTCGCCGGCTTCCAGCCACTTCGAGGACCTTGGTAGATGGTTCGGCCCTCTTGAAGTTCCCACACATGAGTGATCCCATGGGGAAAATCCTCTAGCTTTCGGCTCAGGAACAAAATAGGGAACCCTTGCTCTAGACGTGCTTCGACCCGTGAAACCCACAAGAGCTGAGCTTCGGCATCAAGGCCCTCGTAGGGTTCATCGAGAATCCAAAAGGGCTCATTCCACGAGCGTGCCAAAAAGGCCCGTCGTAATTCGCCGGTGGATAACTGCTTAAGTCCCCGCCCTTCTTTTCCAGTCAAACCCACCTGAGCCAAAACCTCATTCGAGCCGACAAAGGCCAAAGCGGTTGTCCCCGCATCAGGACGGTCACTGACATCCGAAAGGTCTTCGCGGCGCTCTTGTTCTAACTTCCGCCGTTGAGGCTCAAAGCCAATCCATGCTTCGGGGTGTAGTTGGGGATCAATAGTCCAAGTGCCCGAGTAGACTAAAAGTTCCCCCGTTAAAAAGGCGGCCAAAGCCGATTTTCCGGCGCCATTGGAACCCGTTACCGCCCACACTTCACCAGGTTTCCATACCCAGCTCAGGTCCCATAAAACCTTGCGACGATAGTCGCCCGCCGTGACCTGGCGTAGGGCGACATACGGGGTGCTGTACTCGTTGCTCATCCCACTAGCATACTCAAAGCCCGCCCGACGGGACAAGCACATAGGTTGACACATCATAGGGGATGGCTACAATGAAACGCTATGATTACGGTCAATAATGTTTCGCTAGCCTACGGCAAGCGCACCCTGTTCAAAGAAGTCAACCTTAAGTTTACCCCAGGCAATTGTTATGGTCTGATTGGCGCCAACGGCGCAGGAAAATCGACGTTTGTTAAGATCCTTTCGGGAGAAATTGAGTCCGATACCGGCGAAGTTCAAATTCCGGGCAACGCCCGCTTGGCCGTTTTAAAACAAGACCAGTTCGCCTACGATGAGTACACCGTTCTGCAAACGGTGATTTTGGGGTACGAAAAGCTCTGGAAGGTAATGCAAGAGCGCGAGGCCCTCTACGCCAAAGAAAATATGACCGACGATGAAGGCCTGCGTGTGGCCGAGCTTGAAGGCGAGTTTGCCGAGATGGGTGGTTGGGAGGCCGAAAGCGAAGCCGGTACCCTCTTAAGCGGTCTGGGTATCGGTGAAAAATACCATCAAAAGTTTATGAAAGATCTCGAAGGTGGTGAAAAGGTTCGGGTATTGTTAGCTCAGGCGCTATTTGGCAATCCCGACATTTTGCTGTTGGACGAACCAACCAACCACTTGGACCTCGAGTCCATTCATTGGCTACAAGATTTCTTGGAAAAGTTCCCCAACACCGTTATTGTTGTTTCACACGACCGGCACTTTTTAAACCAGGTGTGTACGCACATTGCCGACATCGACTTTGGCGCCATTACGCTGTATGTCGGCAACTACGACTTTTGGTATCAGATGAGTCAACTGCTCAACCGCCAAAAGAAAGAAGAAAAGCGCCGCTCCGAAGAAAAAGCAGCCGAGCTCAAGGCCTTTATTCAACGGTTTGCTTCGAACGCTTCGAAGGCGCGCCAGGCGACCAGTCGGCAGAAACTCCTCGACAAGCTCGACCTGGATTCGTTAAAGCCCTCAAGCCGGAAGTTCCCCTACATTGGGTTCAAAGCCGAGCGTGACTGCGGTCGGGTCATCGCTTCGGCTAAGGGGATATCTAAGACCATCGATGGTTTGCCCGTGCTTAAAAACTTTGACTTGACTATTGAACCCGGTGATAAGATCGCCTTTTTGGGGGACGCCCAAAAAAAATCAGTACTGTTTGAAATCTTGGGTGGAGAAATGGAACCCGACGCTGGTGTCGTTGAATGGGGTCAAACCATAACAAAAGCCTACATACCCAAGGACTCGAGCCGGTACTTTCAAACTGAACTCAACCTGGTTGATTGGCTAGGCCAATACAGTAAAGAAAAGGATGAAACGTACTTGCGGGGCTTTTTGGGGCGCATGTTATTTTCGGGCGACGAAGCGTTAAAGCCCGTTAACGTGCTCTCGGGTGGTGAGAAGGTTCGCTGTATGATGAGTCGGCTCATGCTGGCCGGTGCGAACGTTCTGATTTTGGATGAACCAACCAACCACCTTGACCTAGAAGCGATAACGACACTCAACACAGCGATGACCGATTTTGACCAGGTACTGATGTTCACTAGCCATGACCACGAGCTCAACTCCACGGTGGCGAACCGCATTATCGAGTTTACTCCTGTCGGCGTCATTGACCGCCGTATGGGCTTTGAAGACTACCTGGCTAGTCCCGACATCCGTAAGCTTCGCGACGAACAATACCACGGCCATGTCCGACTGGTACTTGAAGACTAAGGTTGAATCAAAGGATGGGCGGAAGCCGGGTAGTTCCCGCCTACACCTCTTGAAACGTCAAAACGTCTTTTCGGGCGTCGGCGACTGCTACTTTTAAACGAAGCACTTCGCCCAGGGCTCGGCTTTTTGAGAGCTTAACCACAGTACGCATACCTGTTTCAGGCAACAGAACCTGAGCCTGTCGATCGTCTTCACGAAACCAACCTATGACTTGAGCCTCCCAGACTCTACCCTTTTGACGGCGCAGATACTCAATGATCCAATAGCGGTCGGTAACACGCTCAAGCTTAGAGGCCCCCGATGCTAGAGGATCCAATTCGGCGGCCAAGGTTTCCCACGCTTCGCCTTCTTTGACTGGTTGTCCTTCCAAGACGGCATGAATTTGACGATGAACGGCTAAATCACTGTAACGGCGGATCGGCGACGTAGCCTGAAGGTAAGCGTTCAACCCTAGGCCGGTGTGAGGTTGTGCCGTTAGGCTTTGCCCAGAACGGCTCATTGAGAGAATCTTGGCAAACTCTCGGGGCGGCCCTTCAGGAATAACCGACAAATCGGGCGGGTTTTCGGAAGGAGGCTGAAAGCGGTACAGCACGGGTACCTGACGGTCTTGAAGCCAACGTGCGCAGGCCTCTCCCGCCAAAATCATAAACTCGGCAACCAAATCTCGGGTGGGTACGGGGGGATAAACATCGACTTCGACGGTATCATTTGGTAAATCAACATGAACTCGACTTTCGGGCAGATTAATGTTCACTGCGCCTTGATTCCTTCTCCACGCTTCGCGCCGACGTGCCGCCTCGTCCAAGGCACGCAAGAGCGCTGAGGCTTTTGTTTCAGACTCAACGGTTTGCGACGAAAGCTGGTTAGCTTGCTCATAACTCAGGCGCTCTTTCGGTTGAATCAATCCCAGGTGAACTTCGTAGGTCGCCAGTGCTCCCTCGGGAGTCAATCGACAGGCAAACGAAATGACGGGGACGGTCTCGGACACTCGCAAGCTGAAAGGACCTTCGGCAAGTGAAACAGGGAACATGGGGTAGCGTCCATCGGCCAGGTACAACGTAGTACCGCGTTGACGGGCTTCAAGATCGAGGAGTGAGCCTTCGGGTATCCAGGCGGCAGGGTCTGCAATATGAATCCAATAGGTGAGTTCGTCAGCGGTACCTTCAACCGCTAACCCGTCGTCGATCTCGGTGGTAGTTTCGTCGTCGATGGTAACAACATACTGGCTGGTAAAGTCTTTTCTTGCCGTCAGGGTCGGCGGAAGCTCGCACAGACGTTGGGCTTCGGCTACCATTTCAGCCGAAAATCCCAACGGACGCCCTGACCGCAAGAGCGGAAGGTTTTGGTGACGTGACCACGTGCCAAGCTCTACCAATAAGTTAAACGCGCTTTCGGGAGTTTTAGGGCGTTGAAGCAGGCCCAACAGCTCCATGGCAGAATTTTTTCCCGTGGCCTCGTCCTCAAAAAGAGCAAAGGCTTGAAGAATTTGAAGCCGGTGCTCTTCGTCTGGCGTCAGAGGAAGAGCCGGATTAGCCAGCTTTTCGGTGAGCTTTTGCCGAAGTTCAGCCTGTGACCGTTCTTTAACCGCCAAAGCGGCGGCCTGCTTTTCGGCCTCGACGACTTGGTCGGCAGTGCGAACCTCCCAAGATTTACCTTTTTCTTTAAAGTACACGCGATCAGCTTTTAAACGTCGGTAAAGAGCATAAGCCCCTGGCCCATCTAAAGAATCCCACAGCCAGCCCGCAATTTCTTCAAGGGTAGCGGAACGAATTGACTCGGCCTCCAACAACTCCCAAACGCTTTTCAGGTCAGCGCTCTTCCAGCGATCCTCAGACTTTTCAAGCCAAGCCGCCAAGCTTGCCGACGAAGCGAGTTTTAAATCGTGGACATGGTATTCTACTGAAGCAAACTCAAGGTCTCGGAGCGACACCACAAGGGCATTGCCTAAAATATCCGTGACCTGCAGACTTTGTTTGCCTTCTAAGCCTTCTACAACTGCCAGGCGAGGCTGGCCCTTGACCGAGAAGGCAACGACTGCACCTTTTTCCATGCCGAAGGGTTAGGCCCGCACCGAAAGTACCGCGTAACCCGAAGAAAGATCTTCTTTTTGAATAAGAACGCCGGTTTGACCTTCGGGAACCTTGAGTTTAATGCTAGTAAAGTTCCAAATCGCCTTGACGCCAGCCTCAATGACCTTAGTGCAAATTTCTTGTGCCACATGGGCGGGTATGGTCAAAATGACCAAAGTAACACCATGGGTGGTCAGGTATGAAGAAAGTTCGTCAGTCGAGAATACCTCGATTCCATGAAACCGTTTGCCAACCTTGGCAACATCGGTATCAAAAGCCGCTATGACGTTCAAACCGTTCTTGCGAAACTCGGTGTGACCTAAAAGAGCCGTTCCCAGGTGGCCGGCGCCGATAACGACGGCGGTGTGGGTGACATCCCACCTTAAAAAATGCTCAAGGGCAGTAATGAGGTCCTTGACCACATAGCCTACGCGCGGCTTACCGATGATTCCTGTAACTGCGAGGTCTTTTCGTACCTGAATTGGTTCTAGCTCCAACTCTTGGGCTATGGTTGTCCCCGAGATCACCACAACGCCATCAGCTTCGGCTTGACGGACAACTTGAAGATAGGCAGGGAGCCGGCGAATCGTAGGGAGACTAGCGCTCATACGGTCAATCGGTCGAAACTTTTTCATGACCCGTCCTTTACCTGAGATGAAATCCGGGAATGAATCCGGTTTTATAGATTACAGCCTTTTGAGAATAATGTCTAGAAGTTTGTCAGCAATTCCCCGCTTATCCTCACGGGGCAAATCAGCCACCAGACCTTCAGTCCCCCAAACCTGAAAGGCGTTGTCCAAGGCTTCGAATCCGGTACCAGGTTTGCCGGTATCGTTGGCCGCAATCAGGTCGGCCCGCGCCTTTCGCAGGCGTTGGACAGCATCTTGGCCCAGCTGTTCAGAAGTTAGACCGGTTTGCGCGCGAAAGGCGCACAAAAAGGTCGCCGGCGACCAGGTTTTGACCTGATCAATAATTTTGAGCGTAGGCACCAGGGTGAGTGTCCACTTATGGTCGGCAGGCACTTTATAGGGAGCGGGGTTTTCTACCTGCCAATCCCCGACAGCGGCGGCGGCCAACATCACGGTAACCGAACGGGTCGTCAGCAGTCGTTGACAGGTCTCGTACATGGCTTGGGCAGTGTCGGCAACAAAGACCTCGGCGCCTTGTGGTATGGCAACGGCGAGCTTGCCAGCCACCAAAAGTACTTTAGCGCCTCGTTCCAATGCGGCTTGAGCCAGAGCTACCGCCATACGGCCCGACGAATTATTCGAAAGCGTCCGCACCGTATCGAGAGGTTCCGCAGTGCGCCCCGCAGTGACAAGAACAGTTTTCCCCTCCCAATCGGGCTGAGCAAAAGGGGGTTTTACCGCGAAAAGGCGTTCAATAACGGCCTGAAGAATTTCTTCTTCGGTGGCGATTTTGGCCTTGCCTTCTTCTAGGCGGGGCATCAGTATGGTCACACCCAACCGGCCAAGCTTGGCCAGGTTTTCACGAACCAGGGGGTGATCGTACATCGATAAATGCATGGCAGGTACCAGCACCAGGGGTAACCCCTGCCCCATTCCAGTTGTAACAAAAGTTGTCACCGGCGTGTCATCAATACCTGCGGCAATTTTTCCGACTGTGTTCGCAGTAGCAGGCGCCACTAGGATCAAGTCGGCAGGGCGCTCGACATTGCCAGC
>JABEVK010000073.1 GCA_013044245.1 Spirochaetales bacterium
CAGCTGATCTAATTATTAAACTTTTGAAATGCCATAATATAGGTTACTTCGTTATTGAGAGTGAACTTTTTTGGACAAAAAATGATCGTTTTGACCAGGGGTACCTTATTAGAGGATACACAAACCGCGACTCACTATTAAATGTGTCTATAAAAAGAATTATTGATTTGATATTTTCGTCCTTGGCGCTGTTTTTAATATTTCCCGTTTATATTTTGGTCGCAACTTTAATTAAATTTGAAGACTTTGGTCCAATATTCTATACGAGTAAAAGGGTAGGAAAAAATGGAAAAGAAATCAAATTTTTAAAGTTTCGGTCTATGGTAGTAGAGGCGGAAAAATTAAAAGAAAAGTTGTTACACCTTAACGAAAGGCCTAACGGACCTTTGTTTAAAATGAAAAACGACCCAAGAGTTACTAAAATTGGGAAAATATTGAGGAAGTATAGTATTGATGAATTACCTCAGTTTATCAACGTTTTCAAAGGGGAATTGAGTCTTGTTGGGCCTAGACCTCATTTGGCTTCTGAGGTTGCCCATTATAAGGATTTTCAGTATCAACGAATGGATTGTATACCAGGGATTACGTGTTTAGCTCAAATTAAAGATCGAAACGGGTTGTCGTTGGACGATTGGATTCGTCTTGATTTAAAATATCGGAATGAATGGAACTTTAAGCTGGATTTTCTTATACTTGCGAAAACAGTAAAAATGATTTTCAAAGGTGTTTAGATTTTTTTTCTGACAGTAGTGTTGGCAGGCATAGAAGAGTTCTACTCTTAACTAGGTTTTGTTTATTATTCCAAGCATTCAAAGGGAAAATGATCAAAGAGGATGTATGAAGTTAATATTTTCTAGTTTTCTAGTTTTCATAGCACTGAACTTAGGTGCACAGTCGTTTAGTTCTGACCTTACCAATTTAAACCCTGGTTCCAACGATTCGGCGCTTTCGTCACAAACGTCAAGCAGTATGGGGTCACAATCTACCCCGGATGAAACGAATGTGTCACCAACAAAACTTGTTAAACCCGAAGACAAAAAGGAAAATCAAGAGAACAAAAAGGGAAGTCAGGAAAGCAAAAAAGAAAATCAGGTTTTCCCGATTGAAGAACTATATTCCAAAGTTTATGGCAAACCTTTAACCGAGTTTGGTTACGATATAACGTTGCCGTTACGAACGCCCTTAGCCGGTACGGTTTTACCCTCGTATGTCTTGGGCCCTGGTGATGTGTTAACACTTTATGTTTGGGGTGACCCGGTTGACCTCGGAGCCCTCAAACCTTTAACCCCCCTTAAAGTCGATGCTACCGGAGGGGTTTTCTACCCCCCAGTCGGGTTCCTTCCGGTTGCAGGGCTCACTCTCGGTGACCTACAAAATACGCTCAAGGCTGAGATGGCGCGTAAGTTTAAACATTTCTACTTGTCGTTAACGGTTAGTCAAATGCGTCAGTTTTCGGTGCTGGTGACAGGGTTTGTTAATAGACCGGGAATGATCCCTATCACGTCGGGATACGATTTATTGTCGGTGTTACAGGCGGCAGGTGGGGTCAGTAAAAATGGCAGTCTTCGATCGATTGTCTGGACCTCGGCGACTGGGCAGACTCGAATGATCGATTTATATCAAATGCTTTTGAAAGGTAAACCGCTGAATATTCGGATTTCGGAGGGTGATTCCTTTTATGTTCCCCCGATAGGAACAACGGTAGGGGTTGTCGGTTCAGTGCTTAGGCCTGCGATTTATGAAGCGCTTCCCGGTGAGACTATTGCCGATGCTATTAAAATGGCCGGTGGTACAACTGCTGACAGTGCTGATGGTAAGTATCGCATAACGCATTTTCAGCAAGGCAAAGCCTTTGTTAGCGAAGGCTCCATGAAGGACGAGGGTTTTTCTCAGCAAACCGTCAAGAACAACATTTTGCTTGATCTTTTCCCGAGCTCCTTAGAAATTAAAAATGGTGTTAATACAGAAGGGCCCCTTTACAACGCAGGGTGGTTCTCGCTTTCTAAAAGTGATAGCCTTTTCAAAGTGCTTGAAAAGCTGGAATATAAAAAAGAAACAGACATGCATCATGCGGTTATTCTGCGAACTTCAGCGTTGAATAGTCAGGCATTCAATTTTGATCCGCAGGAAGTTCTTTCAAAAAAAATCGATTTTACACTGAAGCCCGGCGACATCCTGCGCTTCTTTCAAAACGAAAATGCCTCAGAGGTTATCGTTTTTGGCGACGTTCAGAGTCCTCAAGTGGTGAGCTACCGAAAATCGTTGACGCTTGAACAAACCTTAAGTTCGGTAGTCTTTAAAGAAGATTCCCGAAACCTTATGGCACAAATCTTCCCCCCAAAAGGCAAACGGGTTGTTGTCTTTTTGCGCGATTACCTAACCGTTTTGAACCCAAAAGAGATTCAAATTGAAGCGGGTTCAAGAATCGAAATTACGCCGATTCCCCACGATATGCCGAATCAAGAGGTTGTAGTGACCGGTGCGGTAGCAAAACCTGGGGCAATACCGTTTCGTGAAGGCGAATCAATTTCACAAATTTTGCAAAGCGTAGGTGGCTTGACGAAAAACGCCTTCTTAAAAGGTGCTGTATTGATTCGTCCGTCCATTACAGCCGCTCAAGAACAACAGACGAATAAAGTCACCATGGCGTTGACATTGCAAATTAATGATATGACCGCTCAATTGGCTGGTTTAACTGACCCGCTATCGCGGGCTGCCATGCAAGCAAAAATCGCGGCCCAAAAGTCGGCGCTGTTAGTTCTGCAAGCTGACCTCCAAAATTCGCTAGGGCGGTTGAGTATTCAATTTCCTGATACCCTGGCGGCCTTAAAAAGCACTGATAAAGATTTAACTCTGCAAGCCGGCGACCGTTTATATATTCCTGAAACGCCCAGCTATGTTCTTGTTTTAGGGGCCGTCTATAATCAATCAGCTCAGGCGTATACACCAGGCGAAACTGTGGCTGACGCGCTGGCACGGTCGGGTGGGGTAACGCCCTCTGGCGATGCCAGCAAAGTCTACGTTGTTCGGGCTAACGGCTTGGTCGAAAGTTCTACTGAACGGCAAATTCTCTTTGTGAATACCTTGGGGCAAGAGGCTCTCGGCCCTGGTGACGCCGTGGTAGTACCTACCCGTGACCCGAACTCGGTCGATGCCTGGGCCGTGTTTAAAGATTCGCTCAACGTGCTCGGTAACCTTGTGGGTATTACCGCTAACTCGATGGCGATTTTAAGAACCTTAGGGGTAATATGAAAGGCATCATCTTAGCCGGGGGCAGTGGTAAACAGCTTTTGCCGGTTTACGGCACGCACCTGACCTACTACCCGCTGTTGACCGAAGTTTAATCGGGAAAGAAGGGGGGGGGCTATGCCAACCATAGCGCTTTTTTGGGGCATTAGAATCTTGATGTATTGGAATGATCATGAACCGCCTCATTTTCATGTTGAATACCAAGAGCAAAAAGCGGTTTTGGGGGTGGACCCTCTGGTTGTCCAAAAAGGTTGTCTTCCTAATAGGGTATTGCGGCTGGTTTTGGCCTGGGCCGAATTACACAAGGAAGAGCTTCTTCAAGACTGGGAATTATCTCGTGATGGAAAGCCCTTGCAACTGATAGAAGGGTTAAAATCATGAGCCTGGATTTTATTCCCGAGGTTGTTCAAGTGATTCCTCAAAGTAATAAAACGGTCGTTGTGTATTTTCTCACAGGTCACATTAGGTTGTTTGATGCCTCGCTTCTCAGTAAAAAGGGAGGGGTCTTTCAGCGCTTAGACGACGAGAGGTTTTTCAGCGATCGTTGCACGGTTCTAAATGGAACGTTGGCTTGGGATGTCACGGGTAATCGTGACGAAACCCAATGCCTGGACGTCGACCCCTTTTACCTGTGGAACGCTTCGTACGACATTGACGAACCTGAGCCGTTAAAGTCCCTCGGTGAGACTCTCGTTTTTCCTCATTCGCCTTTGGCCCGATAGTACAATAGCTGGTTTTCTAGTTCATGCTGGTAGGCCCTCGTTTCGACAAGCCATAAGGCCAAACGGCGAAACTCTTCGTAGGTCAACAGTTCACCAGCGGGAATATTATCCCTTGCTGGGGCGTGTACCCACTTGATCGTCGGTTCAAGGGGCCGTACGGGTAACGGTAATTTAACCCCAGCGGTTACGCAAGAACTCAACAGCAAGGCAAAAATTAAAACGATAAACTTCATCATCAATCTCCTTTCGAGGGTAGATGACAGTCCCAGTCGGTGTTCTGCTTCAAATTTTCTAAAAAAGGATATCTGCTTTGCCTTTTACCTTTACTCCGGGGCCGTTAGCTGGCCTGGTTCTGATCGAACCACGTCGCTTTCCGGATGGGCGGGGTTGGTTTCAAGAAGGCTACAAACGGTCCGATTTTGTTCAGGCCGGAATTCGTGAAAACTTTGTTCAAGATAATCTTTCGCGTTCCAGCAAAGGAACGTTGCGGGGGTTACACTTTCAAAAGGGAGCCAGTGCCCAAGGTAAGCTGGTCAGTGTTCTCGCCGGAGCTGTCTGGGACGTGGCGGTAGATATCCGCCCTGACTCGCCAACCAAGGGCCAATGGTTTGGGGTCGAACTTACTGCCGATCTCCCACGGCTCTTCTACATTCCACCGGGTTTTGCCCACGGCTTTGTCGCTTTACAAGACGACACCCTGTACAATTATAAGTGCACTGCCGAATACCATAAGGCCAGCGAAGGCGGTATCGTGTGGAACGACCTGACACTCGCAATCAAGTGGCCCCTGACTGAAGTTCAGGTGTCTGACAAAGACGGTGTTTTACCCACGTGGAAGGAGTTCTGGTCATGATTTGGGTTGTCGGTGCCTCGGGCATGTTAGGGCAAGAACTGTCTGCCGTCTTAAAAACCAAAGGTCTCGATGCTGTGGGAACCGATCGTGATATCGATTTTCGTAAGGCTGACGCCGTTGCCGCCTTTACTCACGGAAAAGACATTCAATGGGTAGTCAACTGCGCCGCCTATACCGCCGTTGATAAGGCCGAGGATGAGCCTGAGCTGGCTCATTCCTTAAATGTTGACGGCCCAGCAGTCCTGGCCCGCTGGTGTGCCGCGAACAAGGCCAACCTTATTCATATTTCGACCGACTATGTGTTTTCGGGCGAAGGCAATAGCCCCTATCGCGAAGACGATCACCCGGCACCTACCGGGGTTTACGGTGTTACCAAAGAAGCGGGAGAGCAAGCGGTACGCGGGGCCTTGGAGCAGCATATTATTTTGCGCACCGCCTGGCTATACGGCCAGTATGGTCCTAATTTTGTGGCCACCATGCTCCGCCTGATGCGCGAAAAACCTGAGTTCGGCGTCGTGAACGACCAATGGGGGGCCCCCACCTGGGCTTTTGATCTAAGCCAAGTAATTGCCCATTTGATTCAAACCAATGCCTCGGCTTGGGGTACCTATCACGCCTCGGGTGAAGGGCAGGTGACCTGGTTTGGCTTTACCCAAGAAATCTACCGCGAAGCCAAAGACCTCGGCCTTCTTACCTCTACGCCTGTGATCAAACCGCTGACGACAGCCCAGTACCCTACCAAGGCCAAACGCCCTGCCTGGTCTGTCTTGTCAAAGGCTAAGCTCAAGTCCGTTTACGGCCTGACTTTTCCCCAGTGGAAGGATAGCTTGGCCAGGTACCTCCACCTAATAAAAGGATAAAAGAAGGGCGCTGTGGTCGATCAAACTCCCCGTTGAACAAAAAGCTCTCGATGCTCGGAATTTGATGTCCCATACCTACAGTCAAGAGGATTTTGAAACGGTTATTGCCGATCTAAGGCAAAGTTTTTTTCTACCTTGGCTGAGCTGTTGGATTGATACGACCTCACTATAAAATCTTCTAGGATAACCTACGCGAAACTTTAAAAACCTCATGGTGACAGGCGGTGCCGGGTTCATCGGTGCCAACTTTATTCGGTATGTCCTGACCAAGACCGACTTTACCGGGCGTATTATTAACTTTGACAAGTTAACCTATGCCGGCAACCCCGAAAACCTTGCCGATATCGCTGACCAATACCCGGCACGCTACGTTCTGGAACAGGGCGACATCTGTGACCCCAAACGGGTGGCGGATGTTCTGCAAAAATATCAGGTAGACGCGGTCGCTCACTTTGCCGCCGAAAGCCATGTGGACCGCTCTATCCTGGGTCCCGGTGAATTTGTCCGCACCAATATCGAAGGTACCTTTACCCTCCTCGAAGCCGTGCGAGACTTGTGGAAAGACCGCAAGGATGTACTGTTTCATCATGTCAGTACCGACGAAGTGTATGGTTCGCTAGGCCAAGAGGGCTACTTTACCGAGACCACACCCTACGACCCTCGTAGTCCGTACAGCGCCAGCAAGGCCGCTTCGGACCACCTGGTCAGCGCCTATTTTCATACTTATGGCCTGGCGGTGACTAAATCGAACTGCTCGAACAACTATGGGCCCTACCATTTTCCTGAAAAGCTGATTCCCCTGATGATTCTTAAGCTTCAAAAGGGCGAAACCCTGCCGGTGTACGGCGACGGTAAGAACATCCGCGACTGGCTGTATGTCGAGGACCACGCCGAGGCCATTTGGACTGTGATGACCAAGGGCGTTTTGGGCGAGACGTACAACGTCGGCGGTGAAAACGAGTGGGAGAACCTCAAGCTGGTACAGGTGCTTTGTGAAAAGACCGCCGTCGCTTTGGGCCGCCCTGCTCAAGAGTTTTTATCGTTGATCCGTTTTGTTCCCGACCGGCCCGGCCATGATCGTCGTTACGCTATTGACTGTTCAAAGATTAAAAAAGAGCTGGGCTGGAAGCCCCGGACCGAGTTTTCGCAAGGTCTTGAAAAAACCGTGGCCTGGTACCTGGCCAATCCCGAATGGGTACAAAACGTCGTCAGCGGCGCTTACAAAACTTGGCTAGAAAGGAATTACAGCGCTCGATGACGATTGATACAGGACTAACCGCCACCTTAGTGTATGGGGTGGCCTTTATCCTTTTTGTGGGGTTTTCGTGGGTACCAGCCCGCTGGATCGGGTTACCGGCTCCCACAGGACGGAATGTTAATTTAGATGGTCTGCGGGGCTTGGCGGCCTTGGGGGTATTCTTTCACCACTTTGCTCTGACGTATCGGTACCACCAGACTGGGCGCTGGGAGCTAACCCCCTCTCACCTTTTTAATATCAGTGGCCAAGGATCGGTGATCATCTTCTTTATGATTACAGGGTACCTCTTTTGGGGTAAGATTTCGCGTGCAGAGGGTAGGCCCGATTGGCGGTCGTTGTACTTGTCGCGGCTGTTCCGCTTGGCTCCTCTGTATTGGGTAGTAGTGGTGTATGTCGTGGCGGTGGCCTTACTGAGCACGGCCGGTGCGCCGATCAACTGGGGAGAATTGAGCAATCAGGTCTTGTCGTGGGTGTTGTTTCAGCAACAAGACATTCATGGGTTTCATAATACCTGGATGTCGATCGCCGGTGTGAACTGGACGCTTATTTACGAGTGGACGTTTTACTTTCTTTTGCCCCTGTTAGCGGCCTTGTACATGGTGGCGCGTCGCTCCCGTTGGGTGACGGGGTTGTTGCTGGTGGCGGGCCTTTTTGTGACTATTCAGGGTTTTAACCTGTTTACTCTAACCAGTTCAGGGTCGTTTTTATACTTTATTTTGGGGGGGCTAACCTATTCCTGGGGCCAAAACCCCCGTCTAAAAGGTTTGGTAAAAGCGGCCTCGCACCCGGCGGCGGTGGCTGTACCGGTAATCGCCTTGACGCTGTTACTGGTCTTCTACCACGAAGCTTACGGTCTACCGCAAGCTTTACTGATGTTTTTGGTGTTTGCTCCTATTGCTTGGGGCTGTTCCTTGGGTGGGCTGTTAAAAATTCGACCGATTCGTCTATTGGGCGAAATCAGTTACAGCGTCTACCTACTACAGGGCGTGGTCCTTTATTTGGCCTTTACCGTATTGTGGCCCACGTTCTTTGTTCGACCCCGGTCGGTTGAGGTGGTCTTTGCCTCGCTTTTAGCCAGCGGAATGGTGCTGATTTTGCTTTCGACCCTGACTTTTCGCTTCATCGAAGCCCCCTTCATCCGTTGGGGTAAAAAAGTGGCCGAAGCGAAATAGTGCCACTTTCTTGACAATTGTAGGCCTTCCTTGTACACAAGAGGTAAGGCTTTTCTGTGCCCTCTACTTTTTATCTTGCTCTGAAGAACACTCGCCTCAACTTTCGTAAACGTTTACCTGTCGGTATTTTTTTGGTTGCCGCGATGGCCTTGTTGTTCATCGGCAACGCCTTGTTCACCAATACCCAAGATGGGCTAAAGAACACCTACGTCCGAAGTCTGACTGGCGATCTGTCGGTCAGTGCTACCTCGTCCGACGGGTTCACGCTGTTTGGCAGTGAACTCCCCCTCATCGGCGAGTTTTTCAAAATCCCCCTTTTACCCCGTTACCAAGAACTCTCCTCACTCCTGAGCAAGTCTGACCCCAGGGCGTCTGTACCCGTCATCATCGGCGGTGCCCAGGTCACCGATGGCCGCTTCAAGGGCCTATCTCCCTTCTTCGCCGTTAACCTCGTCGATTATTTTCACTTCTTCCCCGACCTTAAAATCCTCCAAGGCACTCCGCCACCGCCGGGTACTCCGGCACTCTTTCTCAACGCTCAGCTCTACCACGAAGTTTCGGTCTCGCTGGGTCATGCTCCTGCCTTAGGCGAAAAATTCATGCTCGCTACGGCGCAAGAAAACTCGTTTACCTTGCGCGAAGTTCCCTTGGCGGGAGTCTTTGCTTACCCGGTTACTGACAAGTTGTTTGACAGTGTTATCCTCATCGATGCGGACACGGGCCGACAGCTCAACGGCTACTACGTCTCGGACACTTACAAAGCCCCCAAAGCCCAAAGTGATCTATTAACCGACAACCTGAACGACCTGTTCTCGTCATCGTCCGATGTGGTCTCGACCAAAGGGTCAGGCCTGACCATCCAAGATGTCACGAAAGACATTCAATCCGATACTCATGCCCCCAAAGCCGACCCGGGAACCTGGAACTTTGTTCTTCTCAAGATAAAAAAAGGCACCAAGACGTCCGCCGCTGAACAAGCCTTACGGGCTTCTCTTGCCGCCCAAAAGCTGGGCGTTCAGGTGCGCGACTGGCGCGATACGGCAGGCGGTAACGCCAAAGTTGTATGGTTCCTCCAGCTCTTATTCAATATAGGGCTTGTCTTTATTTCATTAGTAGCGTGTTTGATCGTTATGAATTCCTTGGCCCTATCGGTTGCCGAACGTACCCGCGAAATTGGTACCTTGCGGGCGCTGGGTGCCCAAAAATCTAAGGTTGCTTCATTGATTGGCTACGAAACCCTCATCTTGGTCACAGGGGCGGGTATTCTGGGCGTTCTTTTGGGGGCCTTCGCCCTTGAGGTGGTAGCCCATACGGGGGGCGTGCGTTTAACCAACCCTTTGATCGCCTCGTTGTTTGGCGCTGATCGCTACATTCCTCATGTTGCTCCTCTGCTTATGTTAGAACACTTCGGCGTCAGCCTCGTGCTGGGCCTGCTGTCCATGCTACTTCCTATCCGAAAGGCCTTGTTGATCGTTCCGATCCAGGCCATGGCAAGGGAGTAGTCATGGTTTTATCGTTAGCTTGGCGGAATTTTTTTCGACAAAGGCACCGTTACCGGGTTTTGGCTGTGGCCCTTGTGTTGGGAGCAGTGGTGTTCTCGCTGTTGTTCGGTGTCACCGCTTCGCTGAACCAAACCGTGCGCGAAAAAGCCGCTCGATACTTTTCGGGCGACGTTGTTGTTTTAAGCTGGGAACCCTCGAACGATCACTTGTTAAAAGCCCAAAAGCAGATCTTTGCCGCCATCAAGCAAAGTGGCATTGATGTGAGTGCTCTGCATCGCCGGAGTGTGTACTACGGTGCCGACGCTCAACTGTTCTTTAACGGCTCGTCGTTGATTCAACGGCGGGTTATCGGTATGGATTTTAGCGTTGAGCAGAACGACTTTGACCGCATGGATTTTCTTTCGGGCACCCCGGTACCGTCAAAAAGCCACGAAGACGTCTGGGTTTCGGACGATACCGCCCGGCGCTTGCACGTCAAAACGGGTGATCTTGTTGTCCTAATGGTCAAAACCGTAGAAGGCTATAGCAACACGATCAATTTGAAAATTCGCGGCATTTTTGCCGATTCGAGCTTTTTTGGGTTTGCTTGTTATATGGACTACAAAGTCCTGAATCGCGCCTTGGGTCGTCCTATTGATGCCGTTACCGAAATTGGTGCGACCCTGGGGCCGGGAACCTCGCAAGAGGAGGCGGCCGAACGACTTTGGCATGCCCTTAAGGGCAAAGTGCCACTGTTGCCTTTGATGAAGACCAAAGATGATATTGATGCGTTTACCGGGAAGCATCCTCTGACCCACAAAGAATACGATGTTTTGCCCCTGACTTCGCGTCTCAAGCAGATCAATGATCTTACCAATGGCATCACGGCGGTTAACCTCTTGTTGTCGTTGGTGTTTTTGATTGTTGTGACCATCGGGGTTTTCAACACCTACCAGATGATTGTCTTTGAACGTACTCGCGAAATCGGTACCATGAGGGCGATGGGCATGCAACGTCCCACCTTGATCGGCGTTTTTTTAGCAGAGAGCGCCTACCTCGGTTTAGTCAGCTCTGTTGTTGGGATGCTCATCGGAGCAGGCGTTTTGGCGATTCTAAGCCAGGTGACCTTTCCGGGGAATGCCGTTATTGATATGTTCTTAGTCAAAGGACATTTGGTCTGGGCCTGGCCCTGGCAGAATGTCCTTTGGGTTGTCCTGGGGATGTTGGCGACCGGCTTTTTCGGTGCTGTGTTCCCGGCATGGAAGGGGGCTCAACAAAAGCCCGTGGATGCCTTGCGTCACGACGCCTAGGCAAGGAGTAGAGAATTCGCATGAAATTTTTCAGTTTATTTTTGCTGGCAGTTTGTCTGCCGATGTTAGTAGCGGCGGAGGTGCCGGCCAATTCTAAAGAGATTTTGGCTCGAATTGATCGCCAGGTTACCTTTATGGATTCGGACTATTCGGCTCAAGTTGATATTGTTCAAAAGAAACCCGAGGAAGGCGAATCGTTTACCCGGGTGGCCCTGTTCCGGCGTGACCGCGATTCTGAATACCTCATTATGGTGCTCAAACCCGATTCAGACAAAGGCAAAGGTTATCTCAAAATTGGTCCGAACCTTTGGTTGTACGACCCTGTAGCCCGCCGGTTTACGGTGACCAGTGCCAAGGACCGCTTTCAAAACTCGAACGCCCGTAACTCGGACTTTACCCGATCGAGCTTGGCCGAAGACTATAAAATTGTCGATTCGTACCCCCAAAAATTGGGTTCGCTCAACACGACCGTGTACGTTCTGCAGGCGATTCACAACAACGTGACCTTTCCTCGGACGAAGTTGTGGGTGACGCCCGACCATCTGGTGCGCATGAGCCAAGACTTCAGCCTGTCAGGGCAGTTGTTGCGAACGACCGCCATCCCCACCTACCAAAAGGTGGGCGACCGCTACGTCCCTTATAAAATGGTCATCATTGACGAGCTACGCGGCAAAGAAGTCAACGGAAGGTTTGAGCACGAAATGACGCAGATCACCATCACCAAGCCGAGCCTCGACCCCTTGCCCAATATTATGTTTACCCAGACGTATCTCGAGAAAATGGCTCAATGAAAAGGCTGTTTCTATTGGCTCTAGGTGCTCTTGTCCTGGTGCCGTTGTGGGCCCAAAATGCTCCAACCTCCAGCCCGAATTCCTCGGCGGATACGTCTGTGATTGAGGGCTTGTTTAACAATCCGCCCCCCGATAAGGTCGATAAAAACCCTCGTCAGAGCGTTAACCCCAACTTGTACACGGGTCAAAGTATGAAGTTTTTTGAAAACGTTAAGGCAAGTGGGTACTACGTCGGTGGGTGGGATAAAACCTATCAAGGAGCCGTGGGCACGCCTTACAATTCGTTGGATTTTACCTTCGGCACGGACGTCCGGGTTGACCCTACCGTTCGGGCCTATGCCTCCCTTGATGTGCTGTACCCTCAGCCCATCAACAACCCAAACCAAACCAACGCTTTTAACCCGTATATTAACAACCTCCCCAGCCAGGGTAACCTGACCTTCTCGACGCTCACCGTCAAGGAAATATTTCTCGATTACACTCTGTACAATCAAGTTTTTTTCCGTCTTGGTAGGCAGTCGCTCGTGTGGGGGCAGGGCCGGTTATTCAACCCGGGCAACTTTGTGAACGACATAGCCGATGGTGTTGCCGCAAAAGCCGTCACCACCGTCGATGGGTTTAACCTGACAGGAGTTGTGATCAAAAACGACTCATTTTATAATGTCTCAGCGGCCGATACCGCATCGACCAGCAGTTTAGCCGAAGCCGGAATGGTAGAGTCGAGCCTAGGCCCGCTTAACTGGGGGCTTTCTGGTTTCTATCAGAAAATGCTGGGTTACAAAGCTGACTTGTATTTAAAAAGCTATTTTTTTAACACTGACTGGTTTGTCGAAGGCGTAGCGGAGCACGTTGCCGCCGCCGGAGATTGGATTCCCAGTGCTGTGGCAGGCGCGTACCATGAGTTTACATGGGGTACCACAAGCTGGCTTAAAGTCGAAGCGGAATATATGTTTTCGGGTAGAGGTGGCGGGGCCAACGAAAGTTTTAACGTGACGCCTACGACCTTTTACGGCTATAATGACCAGTCAGTAGGGGTGGGCCTTTCCTCAGATGCACTCAATTTTGTGAACTTAAAACCAACCTTTTCGTGGCTGACAGCCTTAAAAGATGGTTCTGGTCAGATGATTTTGGCACTGACAAATACGACGATTCCCCATCTTGAGATCTCAGGGGCAGTTGTCTACATTTACGGGCCCGATAACGGTCGTTATGTGTTGGACAACCCGGACACGACCGAACACCGCGTTCTGTCGTTCACTCTGAAAGTGAGCTTTACCTTGGACGGAGAAACCGGAACAAAGTCGTCCTAAGACGGCCTCCCTTGCGAAAGAAGGAGTCAACGAATGAAGATTGCGATGGTGGGTACCGGCTATGTCGGTTTAGTAACAGGAACCTGTTTCGCCCAAATGGGCAATACCGTGACCTGCGTAGACGTCGATGCCGAAAAGATTAGCGGCCTAAAAAAAGGTCTGGTGCCCATCTATGAGCCCGGTCTCGAAGCGATGGTGGTTGAAAATTCCCACCTTGGTACGCTGAAGTTCACAACGTCGTTGAAAGAAGCCTTGGTTGACGCCGAGGTTTGTTTCATTGCGGTGGGAACACCCATGGGTGCCGACGGAAGCGCCGACCTGAGGTATGTTTTAAAGGTCGCGGAACAGATTGGTGAAAACGCGGTGCGGCCCTTGGTCGTGGTAGACAAATCCACCGTTCCTGTGGGAACCGCCGATCAGGTCAAAGCGGTGATTGCCGCTGGCTTTCAAAAACGCGGCTTTAAAGGGGATTTTTGGGTAGTTTCTAACCCTGAGTTCCTCAAAGAAGGTGCCGCTATCGATGACTTTATGAAACCTGACCGTGTCATCGTGGGGGCCGAAGACGCTAAACCCCTGGCCGTGATGCGAGAGTTGTACAAACCCTTTACCTTTAGCCACGACCGTTTTATCGAAATGGACGTTCGCAGCGCCGAGATGACCAAGTACGCGGCGAACGCCATGCTGGCTACCAAAATCAGTTTTATGAACGAAATCGCCAATATCTGCGAAAAAGTCGGTGCCGACGTTAACAAGGTACGAGTAGGTATTGGTTCCGATTCGCGTATTGGTTACAGCTTTATCTACCCAGGTTGTGGCTACGGTGGGAGCTGTTTTCCCAAAGATGTCCGCGCCCTCGAAAAAACCGCCCGCGACGTGGGCTACACTCCGCGCATCCTGAGTGCCGTTGAGGCCGTTAACGCCGACCAGAAAAAGGTTCTGCCGACCAAAGTTGTCGCGCGGTTCGGTGATAACTTAAAAGGTAAGACCTTTGCCGTTTGGGGGTTGGCTTTTAAGCCCGAAACCGATGATATGCGCGAAGCTTCGTCGGTGACCTTGATACAAGACCTGCTTGCCCGGGGAGCCTTGGTTAAGGCCTATGACCCCAAGGCTGAGGGCGAAGCCAAAAAACACTACTGGCCGTCGGAACAGGCGTTAACTTTTTGCTCAAGCAAGTACGAGGCTGCCAGCGGTGCCGATGCTCTTCTTTTGGTGACCGAATGGAAAGAGTTCCGAAGTCCCGATTTTGACGAACTAGCCAAAAGCCTTAAAAACAAAGTGATCTTTGACGGGCGCAACCAATACAGCGCGGCCCGGTTAGCTGAGCTGGGTTTCGAGTATTACGCAATCGGTGTAGGAAAATAAAACCATGGAAAAGCATCCGTTCTTTTTGACGATCGATACACGCGGTTGGACCCCCAGCGAAACCGGTAAGGTTCAGCGCGTGATCAAGAAAGCCGAGCTCAAACCCGTGTGGCTGATGTCGTGGACTGAATTGCAGGATGCGAGGTTGATCGACGAAATCCTCAAGTCTAAAGAAGAATCAGGGGCCGAAATCGGCATCATCTCGGGGGGAGCTAACGCACCGGGTGTCACCATCGACGAACAAATCGCGTTCTTGGTGGACGCGGTTGAACGGCTTTCGGGAACTAGACCGCTGGTTCACCGAGCCGCTGACTGGTGTGTGGACGAGGCGTTGTATGCGGCGTTGGCCAAAAATGGCGTCAAAGTCGACGTCACGGTGACACCCCACGTGGCGTGGCCGGGTAAAGCGGACTACTCTACGTATTCTGAAAAGCTTTACATGACACCGCAGGGCGTGCTTGAGGTTCCGGTCACAGTACGGACCGTGTCTCGACATGAACTGATTTTGGATCTGCGCAAACTTCCCACCCTGCCGGGGCGTTTAATTCGCTGGTTGTTCCCCACAGAAATTTGGCTAGAACCCAATGGCCGTTGCCGCAAAGACCTCTACGCCTTGGCGGATCGTTGTCGACGCGATGGGCTTCTTGCCCACATGACAATTACACCACGGTGTCACCTGCGGCACTCAGACAACTTAGTTCGACGTTTGCAGACGTTCTTTTCACGGACAGAAGACTGGTGGCAACCGGTTTCGGCCGGCGAACTGGTGCGCAATTTTAAACAAACTCAACAGAACACGGTTTGACCGATACGCCCTCTGTAGGCATACTTAGCACATGAGAAAATACCTATTCACCTCGGAATCAGTATCCGAGGGACACCCGGATAAATTGGCCGATCAGGTATCCGACGCCGTCCTGGACGCCTGCTTAAGCGAAGACCCGCAGTCCCGCGTCGCCTGTGAAACCTTCACCACCACTGGCCTTGTGTTGGTGGGTGGCGAAATCACCACCAAAACCTACGTCGATCTGCAAGAAATTGTTCGAGGTGTGGTGAAACGCATTGGGTACGATGACCCGGACTATGGAATCGACTACAAGTCCATGAACGTGATGAATGCGATTCATTCGCAAAGCCCCGACATTTCGCAAGGGGTTTCGGGCGAGGGAATGTACAAGGGTCAGCAGGGCGCGGGCGACCAAGGCATGATGTTTGGGTTTGCTTGCAACGAAACACCCCAGCTTATGCCCGCTCCGATCACCTATGCCCATGAGCTGTTGCGCTATGCGGCGCATCTTCGCAAACAGGGAACAATTCCGTGGTTGCGGCCCGATGCCAAAAGCCAGGTCACCATCCAATACGAAGACGGTGTGCCCAAGCGTATCGACACTATCGTGATGAGCCATCAGCACGACGAGTCGGTAACTCACGCCGAGATTCAAGAGCAACTGATTGAGCGCGTGGTCAAACACGTGCTGGAACCAACCGGGCTTTTGGATGCGAACACAAAATACTTTGTTAACCCAACGGGTCGTTTTGTCATTGGCGGACCCCATGGCGATGCCGGTCTTACCGGCCGCAAGATTATCGTCGACACCTACGGTGGCATGGGGCGTCACGGCGGTGGCGCATTCTCGGGCAAAGACCCCAGCAAGGTAGACCGTTCAGCCGCGTACATGGCCCGTTATGCCGCCAAGAATGTCGTGGCGGCTGGTCTGGCTCAACGATGTGAAATTCAAGTCAGCTACGCCATTGGCGTGCCATTCCCCGTTTCGATTATGGTCGACACCTCTGGTACCGGAGTAGTTCCCGATGAAAAAATTGCCGCCGCGATCGAAAAGACGTTTGATTTTAGCCCGGCCGGTATCATTACGACGTTGAACTTACTGCGTCCCATCTATTTGGCTACGGCTGCTTATGGGCATTTTGGTCGTGCAGAGTTCCCCTGGGAAAAAACCGACAAGGTCGAAGCACTCAAAAAGGCAGTCTCCTGATGTTTCGCGAGCGAACCGAAGAAATCAAATTCTCTTTTTTCTTTTTGGACGTTCTGCTCGCGGCTTTAGCCTTTACGGTTGCGTTTTCGATCCGCTTTTTTGTTATGTATCCGTCCGACTATATCACGCTCGACAAAGTGTCGTATTCCTGGTTTGGCGGAATTTTGATCATATCACAGGTTGTTGTCTATTCCGGTTTTAACCTGTATACCCCTCGGCGATTCCTTTCGTCTGTCGACGAAGTCGGTGCTGTCCTGGGGGGAGCTGGACTCAACCTGTTCTTTAGCTTTGCCATTTTGTACTACTTGCATATCTATGAAGTATCGCGTTTGTTGCCATTGCTGTATTTTGTCAGCGAGGTGGTGCTGACCCTTGTCGGTCACTCGCTGTTCCGTAAAGCGGTGCTGGGGCGACGCAATACCGGACGTGATTTGCGCGAGGTTGTCATCGTCGGGGCAGGCTCAGCCGCCCGCAAAGCTGCCGAGATTATTGAACGGAACCGGCTTTTTGGGTTAAAGGTGTCGGGTTTTGTGCTTGAAGCCGGTGACCGTGACGAAGATGTTCAAAGCCTTGGGGATATCGTCCTGGGGCGGGTTGAAGATTTAGAAGCCATTATCGACCGCATCAAACCGATGTATATGATTTACGCCGGCCACAGCGACGAACATCAGAACCTTAAGAACGTGTTAAATCTTTGCGACAACCAAGGTATTCACCTGCAAGTGGTACCCAGCTACAGCGATTTAATCACCGTCAACGGCAGTATCGAGAACTATGACGGTCTGCCGGTGCTGACGATTCGTGATATTCCCGCTCGCTCAGGGGTCAACCGCGTCATGAAACGGACCTTCGATGTTGTGTTTTCGTTAGGTTTTCTGTTGGTGTTCTCACCGGTCTTCTTGTTGGTGGCGCTCTTAGTGAAATTGACCTCAAAGGGGCCCGTGTTCTTTTTGCAAGAACGAGTGGGCTTGGACAACAAGGTTTTTCGTATGCTTAAGTTCCGTACTATGAAGGTACAGGACGCGCAGGCTTCGGCGACGGTGTGGACGACTAAAAATGACCCTCGTGTGACGGCGGTAGGACGCCTTTTGCGCAAAACCTCGCTGGACGAAATTCCGCAGTTTATCAACATCCTGCTCGGTCAAATGTCGGTCGTAGGGCCACGGCCAGAACGTCCTTATTATGTCGAGCAGTTCAAGACTCGCTACCCGTATTTTAAACGCCGGCACGCGGTGAAGGCGGGCTTAACCGGCTGGGCGCAAATCAATGGATTTCGGGGGGATACCTCGATTCAAGACCGTATCGACGCCGATATCTATTACATCGAAAATTGGTCGCTCTTTTTAGATTTGAAGATTGTTCTTTTGACACCCTTTAAGGGAATATTCAGCAAGAATGCCTACTGACTCCCCGTTTCTACCCCGCTCATTGCTCTTCGTGATCACTCGCGGCGACTCGATCGGGGGGGCGCAAATTCATGTCCGCGATC